>JADGAL010000269.1 GCA_015232025.1 Alphaproteobacteria bacterium | reverse complement strand
GGGGCGGGGCCGCGACGGCCTGCCCAGGCGCTCGGACAGGCGTTCGGCATCCTCGCGGCCGCGGCGCAGGCGGGCGCGCAGGACGCGCTCGATGGCCGGTCCCACCAGCCAGCCGGTCTGGCGGTAGAGCAACAGCAGCGAAGCGGCGAGGACGCGCGAGGTCATGCGGGACCATACACCGAGCCCCTCGGCCGCGAAAGGTGGGCGGTCAGGCGACCGAGCCCATGCGGATGAAGGATTTCATCGCGGCGAACGGCCCGTCCTCGGTGGCCACCGCGAAGGGCAGGCGGGCCGGGGCGAGCGGGTGCCCGGTCAGGAACCAGCCCTCGTGACGGACCAGGCCGTCCGGGCCGGCGGGAGTGTCGTCGTGGTTCGCCTCGGCGCGGGCTCGCTCCAGGATCGCCGCGACCTCTTCGCGATAGGCGGCGGCGGCGCTGATCTGGCCGGGACGCCGCGCGAACACGGCCAGCACGCTGCGCAGGCCGAACAGCTCGGCGTGGCGCCAGAAGCGCGTCCACAATTCGAAATCGGCGGCATGGCGCCAGCGCGTATCCAGCCGCCCGCCGGCCTTGTCCCACAGCGAGCGGCGCCAGAAGGTGCCCTCCTGTTGGATGGCGCCGACGAAGCGGGGCGAATGACCCGGCCCATAGGCGCCGTCGAGCAGCGCGTCGCGCGAAAAGCCCGGCCGGTTGGGCGAGATCGTGACGTGGCCTTCGGGCGTCAGGATGCCGGGCACGGTGCTGCTCAGCCATTCGATCCGCGGCCAGTCGGCGAACAGGCGCGTCACCAGGGCCAGCGCGCCGGGCATCAGGAAGTCGTCGCCGCCCAGCCAGCCCATGACCTCGCCGCGGCACAGGGCGAAGCCCTTGTTGACGGCGTCGTAATGGCCGCCGTCCGGCTCGACCACCAGATGGGCCAGACGCGCCCGATGGCGCCCGAGAACCTCCAGGGTGCCGTCGGTCGAGCCGCCATCGACCACCACCAGCTCGACCGCCGCGTCCTGCTCGAACACGCTGGTCAGCGCCCGCTCGATCGTGCCGGCGCAGTTCAGCGTCGGAACGACGATGGCGACGGTCACTTCAGCAGCGAGGCGATGTGCTTGGCCAGCCGGCCCTTGTCGAGCGAGACCCGGTTGCCAAGGTCGCCGACCATCTCGGCCCCCGCCACGTTGGCGACCAGTCCGATCACGTCCCACGGCGCGCCGGCCGCCAGCAGCATGCCGGTGACCGACAGCACGGCGTCGCCCGCGCCGACCCGGTCGACCACCTTGGTGGCGAAGGCGGGCGCCTCGGTGAAGCCCTGGCCGCGCGAGAAATGCAGCGTGCCGGCCCGGCCCATGGTGATGGTGAAGTTGGGGCAGTCGATGCGTTGGCCGATCGCCTCGAGATGCTCGCGATAGGTCGCGTTGAGCATGCGCGTCTCGAGTTCCAACTCGTGGCCGGCGATGCAGACATAATCGGCGCGGCGGTATTTCGAGATCAGGTTGAAGCCGCGGTTGCCGGCGTTGGCCTGGGTGTTGACGACCAGGAACTTGGCCTTGGCGCAGATCAGCTCGACCGCCTTGCGGGTCAGCATGCCGTGGCCGTAATCGGGCACGATCACCACGTCGGCCAGGGGCAGCTCGCGCTCGAGCGCGGTCAGCAGCGCGGCCTCGGACTCCTCGGCCAGCGGTCCGTCCTCCATCATGTAGAGTTCGAACATCTTGTTGCCGGTGTGGTCGTCGACGAAGCGGCGCTTGTGCAGGGTGGGCGCGCTTTTCTGGGTCACCGCGTCCAGGGTGACGTGCGGCTTCAAGGCGCTGCGGATGAACTCCTCGCGGCGCTCGGTGTCGCCCAGCAGGGTGACGATCGAAATCTGGTTGGTGAAGCCCGCCACGTGATTGGCGACCGCCAGGCTGCCGCCGGCATAGGTCTCGGTGGTCTTGTAGTTGAAGGCCAGGATGGGGTCCTTGGCGGCTTTGCCCAGCCCGTGGCAGAACACGTATTCGTCGATGATCGTCTCGCCGACCACCAGGACCTTGAACCCGGCCAGCTTGTTCAGCCACTCGCCGACCTCGTCGCCGGAGTGGCGGGAGCGGAACTCCTTCAGCCACTGCTCGGTTTCGGGCGAAAAGAACGAGAAGTGCGAGTTGATCAGCTTCGACGACGAGAAGGTGATGTCGTCGGTGTAGTGGACCCGGCCGCCCACCGCGTGGACCGTCTCGACCTCGTCGTAGATCTTGCCGGTCAGGTCGTTGCCGGGATTGGTGTATTCCGAGCCCTTGACGTAGACGTCGGGCTTCAAGAGCCGGATGCCCTCGATCGCCGTGGGATGGGGCAGGATGGCCACGAAATCGACCATCTCCAGCGAGGCCAGCGATTCCGCGCGCAGGCCCTCGTTGAAGATCGGCCGCCCCGGACCCTTGTTGATGAAGCGGTCGGCGGTGATCGTCACGACCAGGATCCCGGCTTGGCGGCGCGCCTCGGCGATATGGCGGATGTGCCCCGGATGCATCAGGTCGAAGGTGCCGTGGCAGTGCGCCACGGTGGCGCCCGAAGCCTTCAGGCCGGCCAGGATGACGGCCAGATCCTCGACCGTCTTGATTTTGTCGCGGCAATTGCGTTCGCCGTCCGGCGTGGTCACGCGGGGGTAGGAAACCATCTCTCGGTCCGCATCCTGAAGTGAAGTCGCGAGATCGCCGTTCCAGGCCGCCCCCCGTCGGGGTCTCTTAACATATGCCCGATCGGATCGCCATGGTCACCCCTCGATGTAGGCGTCGGCCACGTCGACCTTGACGCCCAGACGGCGGCGGGTTTCGCGGCGCCACACGTCGAGTTCGTCGAGCGTGATGCCCAGCATGCCGCAGATCTTCTGTTTCTTTTCGTCGGTCTTGAAGTTGATGCGGTCCCACTCGAAGGCGCGCAGCGTCTCAAGCTCGGTCGGGGTGAAGTCGTCGGTGGTGATGATGCCCTTGCCGAACCCATAATACTCGAAGTTCTCGAAGCTGAAATCGTCGGGAATCAGCTTCTTCGCGACGCACTCGTCGTAGAGCGGGGTGCGCGGCAGCGGCGTCGCGATCGAGAACAGCACGTAATCGATGTCGATGTCCTCGGCGTACTGGAACGTGGTGCGGATCTCGTCCCAGGTCTCGCCGGGGAAGCCGACCACGAAGTTGGAGATGATCTCCATGCCCAACTGCTTCATCTTGTCGATGCGCGGCGGGATCTTTTCCAGATTGACCGGCTTGCGGATGCGCCGCAGCGTGCGCGGATGGCCGGACTCGATCGAGATCGACACCTGATAGCAGCCGCTGGCCGCCATCATGTCGAGGATATCGTCGGTCATCAGGAAAATCGACATGTTGTTGGACTTCCAATACATGTCGTATTTGCGGTCGATCAGGCCCTTGAAGATCGTCTTGCAGCGCTCGCTGTCCTGCAAGTAGCTGTCGTCGACCCAGATCATTTCCTTGATGCCGTATTCCTTGACCAGCCAGTCGACTTCGGCCAGCACCCGCTCGGGCGAGTGGTAACGGATCTTGGTGCCGTAAACATTGTTCGAGGCGCAGAAGCTGCAGCGGAACGGGCAGCCGCGCGAAGTGATCGACTGCGCCCACGGGTACCCGCGGAAATTGAAGTTCTGCGTGTATTTCTGGCCGTGATTGGTATAGCGCTTCATGTCGAACAGCGAGTAGTCCGGCATGGGCAGCGAATCGAGGTCGGCGACCACCGAAGCCGGCGGCGCGTAGTGCGAAACGCCATCGTCGTCGCGATAGATCAGGCCATCGATCTTGTCCAGGCCGATGCGACCGCCCTCGATCGACTGCAGCAGCTTGACGATCCGCTCCTCGCCCTCGCCGCAGACGATGTAGTCGATGTTGGGGTCCTTGCGCGCCACTTCCGGCGACAGCGTCGAATAGACGCCGCCCAGGATGGTGATGGCCTCGGGCAGGGCGTCCTTGATGACCTTGAACGTGCGGTGCGTGGTGCGCTGGTACTCGATGGTCATCGCGCTGAGCGCCACGACGTCGGGAGCCAAGTTCTCCAACGCGCGCGAGAGCTGCTCCTCGCTGAGATTGTCCATGTTGGCGTCGATGACGCTGACGTTCCAACCCGCCCGCTTGATGACGGCGACCAGGAGCCCGACAGTATAGGGGAAGTTGTGCCAGTAGCGTTTGTCGAACCAGCTTGAGTTCGGGATCACGAAGCAGAAGTTCTGAATTTTCATCTTTTCAGCCTCATCGGGCGTCCATTCGACGACCCCGGGCGGCGGCGCCGCCAATGTCGGGTTGAGCAATCGGCGCCGCTTCGGGAGCCGTCGTCCAGCACGGCCTACCTATTCTGGAATGCCTCCAGTGAGCGAACGGCTGCGTCATTGGGGGGAGGTTATCGCCAATGGCGTCGCGGGGTCAATGGCAACTTATGCCCTGGGGAGTTGGCGCCCGCGGGCGCGCCGCGGCGCTGTTTTACGCGGGGCCGATCCCGTATCATGGCCGCGCCCGCGAGCGGGGCGACAAGGTCGGCCCGCCGGGTCCGGAGTCCCGCCCATGACCGAAACCGCCCGCGCCATCGCCACCGAGCTTCTGTTCCGCCGTCCGGGGCTCGACCCCGCCGAGGCCGCCGCGATCCTCGAACGGGCGCTGGATGGCTGCGACGACGGCGAGCTGTTCCTCGAACACGCCCGCGACGAGACCATCGTGCTCGACCAGGGCCACATCGACCAAGCCGCCTTCACCGTGAGGACCGGCTTCGGCCTGCGCGCCGTGTCGGGCGCCACGGTGGCCTTCGCCCATGCCGGCGGGCTCGATCCGGCCGCCATGCGCCGCGCCGCCGACACGGTCGGGGCGGC
>JADGAL010000268.1 GCA_015232025.1 Alphaproteobacteria bacterium | reverse complement strand
CCTGCTCGCCTGGGCGATCATCGACGATCTGGGGGCGATCATCATCATCGCGGTGTTCTACACCGACACCCTGTCGCCCTTCGCCCTGGCCGGGGCGGGGGTCGCGCTGGCCGTCCTGGCCACGCTGAACCTGACCGGGGTGCGAAGGCTGGCGCCCTATGTGCTGACCGGAATCGTGCTGTGGGTTTTGGTGCTGAAATCGGGAGTCCACGCCACCCTGGCCGGCGTCGCGTTGGGGCTGGCGATCCCCTTGGCCCGCCGGCCCGGCGAGGCGCCCGACGACACGCCGCTGCGCCGCCTCGAACACGCCCTGCACCCCTGGGTGGCGTTCGGCATCCTGCCCTTGTTCGCCTTCGCCAATGCCGGCGTGCCGCTGGCCGGCTTGGCGATGACCAGCCTGATCGAGCCGGTGCCGCTGGGCATCGCCCTGGGGCTGTTCCTGGGCAAGCAGATCGGCGTGGCGGGCGCCACCCGGCTGGCGCTGAAGCTGCGCCTGGGGGCGTTGCCCGAGGGCGCCACGCCGCTGCAATTCCATGGCATGGCGGTGCTGGCCGGGGTCGGCTTCACGATGAGCCTGTTCATCGGCACCTTGGCCTTCCCCGACGCCGCCCAACTGGGCGGGGTGCGGATCGGCGTGCTGGGCGGATCGCTGCTGTCGGCGGTGGTCGGCCTGATCATCCTGCGCCTCGCCCCGACCCGCGCGATGGCCGCCGACGAGGCCGAAGGAACCGCGGCGCGCTGATACCGACGAGCGGTCGGAACGACCGATCGTCGAAGCCGCCATTGCGGCGGCGGCCAAGGGCGCCGGGGCGCCCGCCCGGTGAGGGGCCAATGAGGTGAGTCGATTTATCGGCTCACCGGTATGATACGCGGGACTTCAGGCTTCCAGCACGTCCAGCACGTTGCCGTCGGCGTCGAAGCAGGCGGCGCACAGGGGGCCGCCGAAGCCGCAGCCGCCGTCCAGGGTGAAGGCGTGGCCGTCCAGGCGGATGCCGCCGTGGCGGCGGTCGCTGCCGCGCACCACCAGACGGAACGAGCCATAGGGCTGCTCGGTCAGCATCGCGAAGCCGGCGGCGCCCCACCAGAAGCTATCGCTTTGCGCCGACAGCGGGCGGGCCGGGTCAAGTCCGGCGTGGACGAACAGAATGCGGTCGTCGTCGGTGAAGGCGGCGTGTTTCAACACGGTCATCAACGCCATGTGGCCGTCATGGCCGCGCATCGACTGGCGCAGATTGGCCGTCCAGCGGGTGACCGCCAAGATGCCCTCGCGCGCCGCCAGGAAGCCGTCGCGCGGGTCGCCGCCATAGGCCGCGATGGTCGCGCCGACGCCCTGCTCGACCATCCATTGCAGAACCTGGCTGGGATTGGGGGCGAATTGGAGCTGAAGCAGCTTTTGCCACATCTCTTCCTGGGCGCCGCGCAGGAACACGATCTCGCGTTCCTCGGCGCCCGGCCGGGCCATCATGCGGCGGCGGAAGATCAGCAATTCCTCGACGGTCTCGCGCACCGCCTGGCCACGGCCGAAATAATTGCCAAGATAGACCAGGGGCTCTTCCGGGCCGATCCGCTCGGCCAGCACGGCATGCAGGGCGGCAAGCCGTTCGACGTCGCCATGGATGGCGGCGACAGCCCAAAGGCGACCGCCGCCGCGCAGGGTGGCGAAAATATTCTGGTCGGACATGACGCGCCGCGATCCCCCTGGCTCACCAACGGCGCGAGCGGCGCCGAAGGCGTCCACACATTAAGCGGCGGCGAGAAGCTTTTCCAGCTTTTGCGTTGCGGCGGCGGTGTCGATTCGCTCGACGGCCGCCAGTTCGCTGGCCAGACGCTCCAGCGCCGCTTCGTAGATCTGGCGCTCGCTGTAGGACTGGTCGGGCTGGTTGGCGTTGCGATGAAGGTCGCGCACCACCTCGGCGATCGACACGGGGTCGCCCGAGTTGATCTTGGCCTCGTATTCCTGGGCGCGCCGGCTCCACATGGTGCGCTTGACCCGGGCGCGACCGCGCAGGGTCTTCAAGGCGCTTTCCATCACGTTGCTGGTCGACAGCTTGCGCAGGCCGCTTTTGTGGGCTTTGGCCACCGGGACCCGCAGGGTCATGCGGTCGCGATCGAAGGTGATGACGAAGAGCTGAAGTTCATGCCCCGCGATCTGCTGGGATTCGACCGCCACCACCATACCCACCCCGTGGGTCGGGTAGACGACGTAGTCGCCCGCCGCAAACGAAGAATCGATCGACATGTTCCTTTCATCCCATCCAGAATGCAGGCCTTGCCATGTTGACAAAGGCCATCCCACGCGGCGCGCCGACGCGCGCCGTTGAAGGGCTGTCCATTGTCCCTTGGGGGCGAGACGCTCGCCCGGGCAAATGCGCCGAAAAGCGCCGTCCACCGACACTTCGGCGGACTGCTTCTTATAGCACGGCGGCGCCCGCCGGAACAGGATAAATTGCGGCAACCGCGAAGGAGGTCCAGGACCTCCCCCGTCCGAATCGCCTATTCGTGCGGGTCGGGGCTCAGGAACTTGGCCTTGTCGGGAACGCCCTTCCACTCGTCGGCGTCGGCCGGCGCGGTGCCCTTGCGGGTGATGTTGGGCCATTTGGCCGAGTATTCGCGGTTCATTTCCAGCCACTGGACGGCCAGCTTTTCGGAATCGGGGAAGATCGCCTCGGCCGGGCATTCCGGCTCGCAGACGCCGCAGTCGATGCATTCGTCGGGATTGATGACCAGCATGTTTTCGCCGGCGTAGAAGCAGTCCACCGGACAAACCTCGACGCAATCCATGTATTTGCACTTGATGCAGTTCTCGGTGACGACGTAGGTCATTGATGGTCTCCTTGAATTTTATCGGCGAGCCAGGATCAGTCGAGTCCCAGGCGCGCCAGGGCGCGTTTGCGCGCCTCGCCCGAGTCGCGGTCGCTCACGAACAGCAGCCCCGCGATGCGGCGGACCAGATTCGATTCGTAGTCGTGCAGTTCGCCGTTGGCGTAGGCGATTTCCCACAGCATCTCCAAGATCACCGTGCGCTCGTCATAGGGCAGGGCGTCTTTCAGGGTGCGGGTGAAGGGGATCAGCTGGGTCGACTGGTCGGTGCGCGACCGGGCGCGGT
This sequence comes from Alphaproteobacteria bacterium, assembly GCA_015232025.1. Lineage (GTDB taxonomy): Bacteria > Pseudomonadota > Alphaproteobacteria > Rhodospirillales > Magnetospirillaceae > JADFZP01. The sequence continues at coordinate 1,735 of JADGAL010000268.1, read as the reverse complement.
CGATCAGCGAATCGACCGTCTCGCGCGGCACGCCAAAGCGTTCGGACAGGGTTCGCGCGATGCGGGCACGCTCGCCGTCATCCATCCCGCCATCCATCATCGCCGCTTCGACCAGCAACGCCGCGGCGGCGAGGTGGACGCCGTCGTCGTCCGAGTCGGGCGCGGTGTCGGCGCCCAGTCCGGCGAGCAGGGACTTCAACCGACCAATCACCGCGCGCCTCCTCAACCCTTTGAAAAATGTGGTCTTTCCCCAAGCGGCCACGCTCGGAACCTAAGCGAGCGTGGCCACTCGGGCAAGGCCAAATTCGCTACATCGAGGTCCGCAGGCGAACGGCCTTGCGCCTGCGCCGCGCCACCAGATTGAGAACCTCGACCAGCACCGAAAAGCCCATCGCGAAGTAGAGATAGCCCTTGGGAATGTGGAAGCCCAAGCCGTCGGCGATCAGCGACATGCCGATCAGCAAAAGGAAGCTGAGCGCCAGCATCTTCACCGTCGGATGGCGCGACACGAAGGCCGACAGCGGACCGGCGGCGATCAGCATGGCGATCATGGCGATCACCACGGCGGCCACCATCACGCCGAGCTGGCGCGCCATGCCCACCGCGGTGATCACCGAGTCGAGCGAAAAGACGATGTCCAGGATGCCGATCTGGATGATGGTGATGGCGAAGCCGGCATGCACCACGGCGGCCGGTTGGCCGCCTTCGCCTTCCTCGGCGCCTTCCAGGCTGCCGTGGATTTCATGCGTCGCCTTGGCCAGCAGGAACAGGCCGCCGCCGATCAGGATGATGTCGCGCCACGACACCGGATGCTCCAGCAGGGTGAAGACCGGCTCGGTCAGGCCGACGATCCAGGCCAGCGTCGACAGCAGGATCAGGCGGGTGATCAGGGCGAAGGCCAAACCCAGTTTGCGCGCCTTGTCGCGCTGATGTTCGGGCAGGCGGTCCGCGAGAATGGCCAAAAAGACCAGGTTGTCGATGCCGAGCACGATTTCCAGCACGCTCAGCGTGACGAGACTGACCCAGATTTGCGGGTCGGTGATCCACTCCACGGCCTGTTCCCCTCTTGTGGTGGCGAAATTGGCCGCAGTCTACCCGACCGGGCGACGGTGAAAAGCCCCCTCGGCGTCCAACCGGACCAAAGACAACTCCTCGTACAGCGCGCGGGCCTCGGGCGCGGGGCCGCGACGCTCGCCCAGCGCCAGCACGCGCACGCTGCGCAACCATGGCCCGGCCGGAAAGGCGACCACGTCGCCGGGCCGCACCAATCGGCTCGCCTTGTCCACCGGGGCGCCGTTCACGGTGATCCCGCCGCCCTCGCACAAGGCCGCCGCCATGCTTCGCGACTTCAGGAAGCGGGCCTGCCACAGCCATTTGTCCAGGCGCAACGCGTTCGACTCGGCAACCATCGGCCAACCCTAGAAGAAGATTTCACCACCAAGGACACCAAGAGAAAGGCGATTCGCCCGTCGCATCTCCGGTGCCTTGGTGTCCTTGGTGTCCTTGGTGTTTCCCATCTTCATCCAGCCAGCGCCTTCAGCCCGGCGAACGGCGATTCGGGGGGTGGCGGGTGGCGGCGTCCGGCTTGGGGGCGGCGGGCGCGGCGGGCGCGGGCGAAGGTGACCAGGCCTTCCGGGCCGGTCTTGGCCTCGTAGCCCAGCGCCTCCAGGATGGCGGTGGCCTCGGCGGCGCCGACGCCCAGCAGCGACAGCAATGGCGGCGAGGCGGCGAAGCG
>JADGAL010000267.1 GCA_015232025.1 Alphaproteobacteria bacterium | reverse complement strand
GCAAGGGCCGGCGTCCCTCGCGCGGCGGGCCGATCGCCGCCCTTCCCCTTCTGGTCGAGCGGCCGGTGGTGACGCCCGAATGGCTCGCCGCGCGCCTGGGCGTCTCGGTGCGCGCCGCCCAGACCACACTGGCCGCGCTGGCCGCCGCCGGGGTGGTGCGCGAGACCACCGGGCGCTATTGCTGCAAAGTGTGGATGGCGGTCGACTCGGTGGGATCGCCGCGCCAAGGGTGAACCGAAAGGCGAGCGCGCGCCCTCATCGGGCTTGGCGACGCGCGGCGCTTGACGCGATCCACCCGTCCGTGGTTCCCTCGGGCTCCTTGGCATGGCGCCGCCAGCTTGGCCGCGACCGCCTCGGAATCGGAACAAGTGGCCGGAATCGGGACGAAGTCTCCGCCCGAAGTCAACCGGGTCCGCACTCCTGCCGCCTTGACGGCGTCTGTCCGCAGGGATACGGTTACATAATCGCGAGGCAGGAATGTGCGATGAGTAACGTTCATCATCTGCAAAATATTGGTCGTGGCGCGGGAGCGTGGAACTCCTGGCGTCAGCAGGAGCCCGAGGTGCGCCCGGATCTCACCAACGCCAATCTGCGCGGAGCCGATTTGTCGGGCATGGACTTGACCGGCGCGCAGATGTCCTTGGCCAACCTGCGCAAGGCCGATCTGGCGGGCGCCGATCTGAGCGAAAGCAATCTGTCGGGCGCCAATCTCGAGGACGCCAATCTGGCCGGCGCCAACCTGCAGGGATCGAGCCTGGCCGGCGCGGTGGTGTCGCGCGCCAATCTGTCGGGCGCCAATCTACGGCGCGCCAACTTGGCCGGCGCCAATCTGACCGGCAAGATGAACCTCACCGGAGTCGATCTGACGGGGGCCAATCTGGCCGGCGCCAAGCTGGCCGGCGCCAACATGGCCGGCGCCAACCTGACCGGCGCCAACTTGGCCGGCGCCGATTTGCGCGAGGTCGATCTGGGCGGCGCCAGTCTGGTCGACACCATCACGGCCGGCGCCCGCCTGGACGGCGCCAATCTGACCGGTACGGTCATCCGGCAGACCGCCTGGAACCGACGCCACGGCACGATGGTCGAGCCGCACAACCGATCCGTCGAGAACGAGGGCGGCCGCCACGACGAGCGGGCGCCCGAGCCCGGCCGCCGGATCACCATCGAGCACGAAGACGTCGCCGCGGCAACCGAACGGCGCGAACGGTTCGAAGCGTTCGAACGGCCGGAGGCCGAGCCGGCCTCGGCCGAGGCGGCGGACGAGCAAGGCGCGGGCGCGCGGCGCTACCCCTGGGAGGGCTCGGCCGAGGCCGACCCGGCTCCGCCCGAGGCGGCCGCCGAGCAAGGCGCGGGCGCGCGGCGTTATCCCTGGGAGACCCCGGCCGAGGCCGATCCGGTCCCGGCCGAGCGGGACGCGGACGCTGGGCTCGGACCATGGGAACCGGCCGAGGACGAGGTCGAGGCGATCGAACCGGTCGCCGACGCGATCGAGGAACCGCCGCCCCAACCCGAGCAACGGGAAGAGGCGTATTTCGAAGAGGCGTTCCTCGCCGAGGAGCCCGAACCCGAACCCGAGCCCGAACAGCCGACGGCGCCCGAGCCCGACGACTTGACCGCCATCGATCCCTTCGCTGGCACAAATGACCAGTTGTGCAATTACGAAACGTGGGAAATGGCCATTCTGGCCCTTTATTCCAATCAGATCGCCCGCAAGACTCCGCTGGAACGCAAGATGCTGCTGGACCTTCTGGTCCAGTACAACCGGAACTATTTCGGTCCCGATGTGCGGGTGCCCATGTCGATCAGCGGCAATGCCGTGCTCGCCGGGTTCAAGAATCCCAGCGACGCGTTGCGCTGCGGCAATCTGTACATCGCGATGTTGCGCGACATGCATACCGAGTCCTATGTCGCCATCAATTGGGGTGCCGCGACCGTCCAGATGGACACCAGCGGTCAGGCGCATGACGAAATCGTCACCAACTCGGTCTCGATGGGCGCCCGGCTGATGCCGGTCGGGGTCTCGGGCGAGGTGCTGGTGCTTGAGGAATTGTATTCCCATCCCCTGACCGAGCGTGACCGCTTCGTCTTCGAGCGGGTTGGCCGCAAATGGAAAGTCGCCGGCGGCGGCGCCAGCGCCAACGTCATCGACGTGGTCTGCTACAACGTGCGGCCGAAGCCCGAGACCCGCTGAATACCGACGGGCGACCCTGACCAGGGTCCTTGGCCGATCCGATCCGATCTCATCCCAGCCCACCGGAATCCGCATGACCACATCGCGGCCAACGCTATTGACATAGCCCCATCCCCTTAAGGATTATGTGCGAACAATTCCTAATAGCGGGGCTGCGATGACGACGCGCGACAAACTCACCCTTGCCGATCTGAAGCCCGACCAGCATGCCGAAATCGTCAAGATCGCCAGTGACGACGGGGTCTTCAAACGCCGGCTGACCTCGCTGGGGATCGTGCCGGGCACCACCATTTCGCTCGACCGCTCGGCGCCCCTGGGCGATCCGCGCATCTACAATCTGCTGGGGACCAGCCTGGGCCTGCGCAACGCCGAGGCCCGCGATATCCAAGTCAGCCTGAAATAATCATCCGCCAGCGGGAATCCGAATTCATGACCTCTCCAGTTGTCGTCGCATTGGTGGGAAACCCCAACGCGGGCTCCACCACTTTGTTCAACGCGTTGACCGGAGCCAAGGAAGCCGTCGCCAATTACGCGCGCGTCACCACCGAGATCGTCTCGCGCGACATCACCCATCGCGGCGTCTCGCTTCGCATCGTCGATGTTCCGGGCATCTATTCGGTCTCGTCGCAATCCCTCGAGGAACAGGCTGGCGGAACCTATCTGCACGAGACGGAACCGGACCTGATCGTCAACGTCCTCGACGCGGGACGGCTGGACCGCGGTCTGTTCCTCACCACGCAGTTGATCGAGCTTGGCCTGAAGCGCGTCACCGTCCTCAACATGATCGACGAGGTTCGGCGTGGCGGGGTGCGAATCGACACCGGGATGCTGGCGTCCGCGTTGGATTCGCCGGTGGTGGAAACCTGCGGCCTGAAAAAGGCGGGCGTGCCCGAGTTGCTGGACGTCATCGTCGACGCCGTGCAAAGCCCCGCCACGTCCTCGCTGACCCGCCTGCATTACGACGCCCATTTGGAAGACGGCATCGGTCGCATCGTCGAGCATCTGAACCAGTTGCACCCGCACGAACTGACTCCGATGCGGTCGCGCTGGCTGGCGATCAAGCTGCTCGAGGGCGACGAACGGGTGGTCCGCGCCGAAAGCGATCACGGCCCGCTGCTGACTCTGATCCAGGGGGAAAGCGCGGCGCTCGCCCACGAACACGACGAGGACCCGGCCACCATGCTGGCGGCGGGGCGCTTCGCCTTCGCCCACGGGCTATTGCGCGAGGTGCGCCAGCGGGTCGGCGATCCGACCGCCGGCTTCAAGCTGACCGGCATCCTGGACGACGTCTTCCTGAACCGCACCCTGGGATTGCCGCTGCTGCTGGGCATCCTGTGGGTAATGTTCGAATCCACCTTCAGCCTGGGCGCGGTTCCCACCGACTGGATCAGTGCCCTCGTCGACATGGTCACCGAATACGCCACGGCGGCGCTGCCCGAGGGCATGTTCAAGGATTTGCTCATCAACGGGGTCCTGGCCGGCGTCGGGGGCACCATCGTGTTCCTGCCCAACATCGTGATCTTGTTCTTCTTCATGGCGGTGCTCAGCGGCACCGGCTATCTGGCCCGCGCCAGCTTCCTGATGGACCGGCTGATGCACCATTTCGGTCTGCACGGCACCACCTTGATTCCGATGGTGGCCGGCTTCGGCTGCAACGTTCCGGCGGTGATGGCCACCCGCATCATCACCAACCAGCGGGCTCGCCTGATCGCCATGCTGATCGCGCCGTTCATGAACTGCTCGGCCCGCCTGCCGGTGTTCATCCTGTTCGCGGGAGCGTTCTTCGCCGACATCGCCGGCACCGTGGTGTTCGCCATGTACATGGCCTCGATCGCCGCCGCCATGGTGTCGGCGGTGCTCCTCAACCGGATCATTCCGGGCAGCGGCGGCGACGCCTTCGTGATGGAATTGCCGCCCTATCGCCTGCCGACCCTGCACTCGATCCTGCATCACATGTGGGACAGCGCCCAGGGCTTCGTCGTCAAGGTCACCGGCGTCATCCTGGTCGGCTCGGTGGTGATCTGGTTCTTGCAGGAGTTTCCCCGCGATATCGCCTATTCGCAGGATTTCGAGACCGCCATCGCCCAGGTGGAAGCTCAGCCGGAAGGCACCGGCGACCAGGATGCGCTGCGCACCCTGAAGGCCGCGCAAGCCCAGGAAAAGCTTGAGAAGAGCTATTTGGGCAGCTTCGCCATCACGGTCGCGCCGGTCTTCGAGCCCTTGGGCTTCACCTGGCGCGACACGGCGGCCATCCTGACCGGCTTCGTCGCCAAGGAGGTGGTGGTCGCCACCTATGCGGTGATCTATGCCCAGGAGGAGGAGTCCGAAGGATTGACCGAACTCCTTAGCCAGCAAATGACCGCCTCGACGGCCGTCGCCTTCATGATCTTCACGCTGCTTTACGCCCCCTGCCTGTCGACCATCGCCATCATCGGACGCGAGTCGGGAAGTTGGGGCTGGGCGGGGTTCTCGGTCGGCTATTCGATGGCCTTCGCCTGGATTCTGGCGCTGGCCGCCAGCCGGATCGGCAATTATCTCATGTGATCTGACGGGAGGGACCTTGATGGAGACGATGTGGGATGTTTCCGCCGTGATCGCGGTCGGCGTGTTGGCGGCGGCGGTGGTGGTCCGCCACGTCATGCGGATGTTCGCGCCCGCCGGCTCGGCGGCTT
>JADGAL010000266.1:2843-4867 GCA_015232025.1 Alphaproteobacteria bacterium | reverse complement strand
CCAGGAAGAAGGTGAAGCCGCCGCCGCGCCGCCGGGCCGGAGCCGGAGCCGGAGCCGGGGGAGGCGGGGGCGGAGCGACCAACGGCTCGGCCGTCACCTCGTCGGGCCGCGCGGTGGCCGGCGGGAACTGCTTCGCCAGTTGGGTCAGGGCGTCGGCATCGACGCTGGGCAGATCGTTTTTGTGCTTCATCCGTCTTTCGCTTCGATGTCAGGCGCGAGATGTGGGCCAGAGAACCCGTTCGACTTCGCGGGCCAGTTTCTCGACATCCTTGGCCGCGGGGCTCGACGGCGCCATCAGGTAGGGCGACGAGCCGTGGAACGACGCCTCCTGGTGCGAGACGCGGTCGGCCATCTGGATGTCGAGCGGATTGCAGTTCAACGCGGCGAGCTGAGTGTGGGCGTGCTGGGCGACCGCCGAGCGCTTCACCCGACACAGCACCGAACGCGCCTCGATGGTGCGGTTGGTCAGTTGCGAGGCGCTGTCGACGATGCGGCGCGTCTTCATCGCCTCGAACAGGCTGGCCTCGTCGGTCATCGCCGGGATCAGCACCAGATCGGCGGCGCCGATCGCGAAGATCATCGCCTGATTGCCGAAACCGGCGCAATCGACCAGGACGACATCGTGCTCGCGCGCCAAGCTGGTGATGGTCGGGATCATCTCGTGTTCATCAAGCTGCACGGTCATCGAAATCTTCGCCAGCCCATCCCCCTTGGAATGCCAGCGGCTCAGCGTGCGGTTGGGGTCGGCGTCGACCAGCGCCACCGCCTTCTTGCGCTGGTGCCAGAACGTGCCCAGGCAGGCGACCAGAGTCGACTTGCCCGCCCCGCCCTTGCCGGTGGCCGCCACCAGCACCTTGCCGCGTCGTTCGGTCTGGCTCATGTCCCCTCCGCGCGCCCCCGCCGCGTCCAGGTCAACGGACCGCCGGCTCGGCGAGCCAACGCGCCTCGAGCGCCCTGACTTGCGGCTCGGACAGTGCCGCCGTCCGTGTGCCCATCGCAACCCGGCGCCGCCAATACCAGCTTCCCGCCGCGCCGCCGCCGACGATCGCCACGGTGGCCGGGATGCGGAAGGCGTGGTGGACGATGGCCCAGCCCGCCAAGGCGCCCAACCCGATCGCCGCCCAGTGCTCGCCGGTCAGACCCAGCATGCGGGGGTCTTCGGTCGATGCCGGAACGGTCGCGGGTTCGCTGGCCAAAGCCGTCTGGCCTTGGGCGATCAGCATCGCGAGGCCGACTCCGATTACGGCAATCTTGCGCATGGATACTCCCCCTTAGGATGCCCATAGTTTCATGGCCGCCCCCGAATCACAAGGGCAACCTTCCCGAACGATCCATGCGCTTTGGTTAGGAATTGGCCAAAAGCGCCAGATACGGCCGGGTTCCGATGGCCAGATCGCCGGTGAAGGGATGCGACAACACCAAGGCCATGTAGACCACCAAGGAGACCGAGGCCGACAGGATGGCAACCATCGCAAGTTGCGCCCGCAGATTGGCGCTGGCGAAAAACCAATTGAAACCAACGGCCAGCAGCGCGTTCGCGATCAGGGCCGTCCAGATCAGCGTGCGCAGTCCGGGGCGCACCGCGTTCAACCTTTGGGTGCGACTCTCCATGGCGCGGGTCAGGAATCGGCTTGCCTGCAACTGCGCGAGTCGCTGATGCTCGCCCTGCACATCCAGGGAGAGAAAAACTTTGACCACCCGCTGCAACGCCTGACGCGTGCCGTCGTGCTCGCGCCCCAACTCCATCCAGCGGTATTCGGTTCCAACCACGCTGCTGGCGTAGTCCCGCACCGCCTGACGCACCTCGGCGGCGCGCGGATCGCCCATTTCCGCGACCGTGTCGCCGAACAGCCGCAAGGACATCGCCTCGCTTTGGATTTCGCTGCGCGCCTGGGTATAGCGGATGCCGGCGTCGATCAGCACGAAGGCGACCAGCGCGGCGAACACCTCGGCCAGATAGCCGAATTTGGCGCCGCCCACCACGTTGAAGTCGATGGCGGGCAAGGGATTGGCGACGCTGACCA
>JADGAL010000266.1:0-2833 GCA_015232025.1 Alphaproteobacteria bacterium | reverse complement strand
TAGCGGATGCCGGCGTCGATCAGCACGAAGGCGACCAGGGCGGCGAACACCTCGGCCAGATAGCCGAACTTGGCGCCGCCCACCACGTTGAAGTCGATGGCGGGCAAGGGATTGGCGACGCTGACCAGCAGGCTGCCCAAAAGCCCCACCGCCACGCCGCCGCCCACCACCAGCAGGGCGCCCAGCCACATCGGCTGGCTGGCCAGCCACAACAGGGCCAGTTGCAAGAGCCCGATCGACTCGATCGGCGGCGGCGCCCCGATCATGTGGCGAGCGCCATGAAGGGGGCGGGGTCGATGGCGCGCTCGCCCGCGAACGGGAAGCTCAGCAGGAAGGCCAGCACCGTGCAGGTCATGATGCCGACGCTCAAGACCAGGGCCATTCCCAACTGGCTGCGCAAGCTGCCGGTGCCGAAGAACCAGTTGAAGGCGATGGTCGCGGCGGCCAGCCCCAGCAGGGTGAACCAGGACAGGCTGGCGACCGCCTGCGAGACGTTGTTGTTGAGCCGGGCGACGCGGGCCTCGGCGGCCACCGCGATCATCTGGTTGCCCAGCAGCACCGCCGAGTTCTCTTGCGGGGTCGAGGGCGCCAGGGCGAACCATTGGGCCAGCATCGCCTCGAAGGCGTGCGCGGCGAACGGGCTTTCCTCGCCCCGCGACATGCTTTCCCATTCCGAGCCGGCGACCGCCAGGGCGTATTCGGACAGCGCCTGTTCGAACGGCCGCCGTTCGACCTCGGGCATCACGTCGACCACCACGCGCAGCCCGTCCAGCATCGCCACCTCGGAAAACACCTGGGAATTGGCGGTGAAGTGGCGGTCGCCCGCGCCGACCAGCAGAAAGGCCATCAGCCCGGCGAAGATCTCGGCCACGAAGGCGAATTTGAACGAGGCGACGGCGTTGTTGGCGATCAGCCGTTGCGGCGTCAGATAGGCGTTGGTCAGCAGCACGCCGCCAAGCGTGAACAGGATTCCCAGTCCGAACAGCAGCGAAGCGATGATCCAGGTCGGCCGTTGCGCCAGCCACGCCAGAACGCCCTCGGGAGTCTCGAAGATCATCGGCCCACCCGCTGGGCGACGTGATCGAAGGGCGCGCTGGAATAGCGCGCCGGCCCGGCGAATGGGTGGGACAGCACGAAGGCGTACAGCGCCACCAGCATCATGCTGCCGGTGAACAGGGCGCCCATCGCCAGCTTGGTCGACAAGGTGGGCGGCCTTAGGAACAGCGCTTGCGCCACGCTCAGCACCACGGTGACGCCCAAAAAGCCCAGCAGGGCCGGGTTGGTGGCGGCGGCGGCGGCTTGCAGCCGCGACTCGCGGTCGCTGCCCAGTTCGCGAACCAGCGACGAGCCGAATCGCAAGATCTGCCATTCGCGCTGGGTGGACGCCTCGGCGGCGGCATAGGCGCGGACCAGCCCGCCCATGCGCTGGGTGGCGAACTCGCTGCGCTCGCCGCGCGCCATCGCCTCCCATTCCGGCCCGGCCACCGCGCGGGCGTAGCCGGCGATCGCCTCGAACAGATGGGTTCGGCTGGGCTCGCCCAGGCTGGCCGCCGATTCGGCCAGCAGGATCAGGCGGGTGGCCTCGCGCTGGGTGGCGCTTTGCAGTCGATTGTATTGCAGCCAGGTCAGCGTCGTCACGAACACCAGCACCACGCCGGCCAGCGGCGCCAGGAACCCCAGATTGGCCCCAGCCACCGCGTTGCCGCCGTTCCCCGGCGCCGGCCCGTCGAACGGCAAGGCGCCCAGGGCGAACAGCAGCGCGCCGCCGCCGCAGGCCAGGACGCCCAGCGCGAACAGATTCAGATCGAGAAGCCAGGACATTCCACCCAACGATGCGCGCTCCCCCTGCCGCCGCGCACCTTACCCGCGGAATCGGCCGCCGCCAAGAAACTCGCGCGTCGCGGTCACCGCCTCGGCCAGACCGACCCGGCGCGGCTCGACGCCCGGCGGAAAGGCGCCGCCCAGTCGCGACGGCATCATCGGGTCCAGCAGCACGAACACCCCTTGATCGCCGTCGCGCCGCACCAGCCGGCCGAAGGCCTGCTTCAGCCGCAGGCGGGTGATCATGTCGTCATGGGCCTTGCCGCCCATCGCGGCGCGGCGCGCCTTGTGCAGGATGTCGGGGCGCGGCCACGGCACCCGGTCGAATACGATCAGGCGCAGCGAGCGCCCCGGCACGTCGACTCCGTCGCGCACCGCGTCGGTGCCCAGCAGGCAGGAATCCTCCTCGGCGCGGAAGATGTCGACCAGCGTGCCGGTGTCCATGGCGTCGACATGCTGGGCCAGCAGGAACAGTCCCGCCTCCTCCAGCGGCTCGGCGACGCGGCGATGGACGGCCTTCAGCCGGCTGATCGCGGTGAACAGGCCCAGCCCGCCGCCGCCGGCCGCCAGGAACAGCTCGCGATAGGCGGCGGCGACCTGGTTCAGGTCGTCCTTGCGCACGTCGCCCACGATCAACACGCGGGTGCGGGCGGCGTAGTCGAAGGGCGAGGCGACGGCGGCGCGCGTGGCCGGCCGCTTCAGATGAAGGGCGCCGGTGCGCCGCTCGGCGGCCCGCCAGTCGGCCTCGGAATCGCCCGAGCCGTCGCGCAAGGTCGCCGAGGTGACCAGCACGCCATGCGCCGGCTCGGCGACGATCTTGGCGAAGGGGCGGGTGGGGTCCAGCCAGCGGCGGTGATAGGCGACGTCGATCTGGCGCCCGTCGACGCGCTCGACCGCGAACCAGTCGACGAACGAGTCGGACGGCGCCCCGGTCAGCGCCGCCAGCATGTCGCGCCAGGCGCGCACCGGCAGCAGCACGCGGCGCTCGACGCCCCGGCAGATGCTTTCGACG
>JADGAL010000265.1 GCA_015232025.1 Alphaproteobacteria bacterium | reverse complement strand
GCCACGATGCGGCTGCGGCGGGCGGCGCGGTCGACCGACTGGGCGACGCGGTCCTGGAACAGATAGCGGTTGGGAAGGCGGGTGACGGCGTCGTAGTAGGTGAGGTGACGGATCGTCTCCTCGGCCCGCTTGTGTTTGCTGATGTCGCTGAAGATGCCGACATAGCGGGTGATCTTGCCGCCGTCGTAGACCGCCTTGATCGACAGCCATTCGGGAAAGACCTCGCCGGTCTTGCGGCGGTTCCAGATCTCGCCCGCCCAGAAGCCGCCGCGCTCGATCTGCCGCCACATCGCGGCATAGAAGGCGGCGTCCTGGAAACCCGATTTCAGCATGCCGGCGTTTCGTCCCAGCACCTCGTCGCGGGCATAGCCCGAGATGGTGCAGAAGGCCATGTTGACCCACAGGATGGTCCCGCCGGGATCGGTGACCATCACGCCTTCCGAGGTCGATTCCAGCACCTTCTCGGCGACCAGCAGACGGCGCTCGGCGCGCTTGCGGTCGGTCAGGTCGCGGGCCGCCAGGATGTTCAGCGACTGATCCTCGAGGCGCAATTCGCCGCTCGCCAACTCGATCGGGAAGACGCTGCCGTCGCGGCGCCGGCCGGTGGCCTCGCGCACCCGCTCGATGCCGGTCGGCACGCGCTGGTCGGGCACGTTCTCCTCGATCAGCATGCCGATCGGCTGGCCCATCGCCTCCATCGCGGCGATGCCGAACAGGCGTTCGGCGGCGCTGTTGAAGGACTGCACCTGACCGTGCCCATCGCAGGTGATCAGCGCGTCGGCCACGGTGTTCATGATGCCTTGCAGGCGCTGCTGGCTTTCGCGCAGGGCCATGTTGGCGCGATTGATTTCGGTGACGTCGCGCGCCTCGACCAGGGTGCCGGTACGCCCGGCCATCAAGATCGGCACCGATGAGATGTCCACGTCGACCAGTCCGCCGTCGCGACGTCGCAAATGGTCGCATTGGTTGCCGTCGCGCGTCGTCCGCAAGGCCTTCCACGAGGTGCCGAGCAGGGCGGCCGGGTCCGGGTGGCCCAGCATCCGCGCGCCGGCCGCGTTGATGTAGTCGATGTCGTCACCGGCCACCACGGCGATCAGGTGGGGCGCCATCTCGACCATGTAACGGAAACGCCGCTCCTCGCCCTCGAGCGTGCGCCGGGTGTCGTAAAGCGCCGTGATGTCGACGACCGACAGCACGACGTGGCGCACCGCGCCGTTGGCGCCGCGTCGCGGGGCTCCGTCGAACAGGCAGGGGCGGGTGGTCCCGTCGGCACTGCGCAGGCGGCACTCGAAGCGGGTCGCATGGCCGGCGAGCATCGCGGCGAGACTGCGCGAGAACATCGCGCGATCGGCGTTCGGAATGGCGTCGACGATCGGCTCGCCCTTCCAGGACGAGAAGAAGCCGGTCATTTCGCCGGCCGCCTTGTTCCAAGAATCAAGGCATCCCTCGCCGTCCAGGATGAAGACCATATCGGGCAGATGGTCCAGGCCGATGGGGCCATCCCGGTCGTCGCGCAGGCGGTTCACCAGCAGATGCAGGATCGTTCCGCCGGCCAGCACGCAGGCCCAGGCGACGGCGGATTGGGGATTGAGCAGACCGACGGCGGCGGCGGCGGGGCCGCTCAGCATCGCGGTGAACGCGTATGAGATTAGGCCGGTCCGCGGCGGCGCGTCCGGTGATTCGATCTGGCGCTCTTCGCAATCTTTCATCGGGCGCTCCGCGTCCGTAAGCTCATGAGGGAGGGGTTCTAAGGTGAGCAACGGAGCCGTCTTCGTCGAGTGTCACGATACCTCCATTGTGCTTCTTCCACAAGTTCCGTCGCCTCGACCCTGTCGCGCCCGGCGTGCCGGTGATCGATTTGTTCGCCGGGCGCGGCGAGGTGGCGATTTATCCCTGAGTGGCCTTATATTGGGGTCAAGGCACAGGGAGCGGAGAATGGGCTTCAAGGTCAAGTTCTGGGGCGTGCGCGGCAGCATCGCCTGCCCGTCGCCCAATCACGTCGTCTATGGCGGCAACACCAGTTGCATCGAACTGGCGTTGGGCGATCACTGCGTCATTCTCGACGCTGGAACCGGCATCCGGTCGCTCGGCCACGAGTTCCTTCGCCGCGGCGGCACCGAGGCGACGCTTCTTCTGACCCATACCCATTGGGATCACATCAACGGTTTTCCGTTCTTCGCTCCGGCCTTTTCGCCCAAGCATTCCTTCGACATCCGCGCCGGTCACTTGTCCGATCGCGGCGGCATTCAGGCGATCCTGGCCAGCCAGATGGCCCATCCGCTGTTCCCCGTGCCGCTGGGGGCGATGCAGGCCCATCTCAGCTTCAGCGACTTCCACGCGGGCGAGACCTTCACGCTGTACGGCGATGTCGTGGTCCGCACCGCGCCGCTGCGCCATCCCAACGAGGCCACCGGCTACCGCATCGACCATGGCGGCGTGTCGCTGGCATACGTCACCGACACCGAACACGTCCCCGGCCATCCCGATCGGAACGTGCTGGATCTGATCGAGGGCGCCGATCTGGTGATCTACGACTGCACCTATACCGACGACGAGTTCCCCGCCAAGGTCGGCTGGGGGCACTCGACCTGGCAGGAGGGCGTCCGCCTGTGCCGCGCCGCCAATGTTGGGCGCATGGTGGTGTTCCACCACGAACCCGACCACGACGACGCCTTCATGGAACGCCTCGAGGACGAGGCGCGCCGGGTCTGGTCGGGCGTCATCGTTGGCCGCGACAACATGGAGCTGACGCTGGCCTGATTACCACCGCCGTCACCGCGGATGGACGCTGACCAGGATCCGCCGGTTGATCGACTGGTTGGTCGGCATCGGATTGCCGTTCATGTCGCGGTTCGGCACCTTGGGCGCCACCTCGGCGAGGCCCACCGATTTCAGACGCGGCGGCTCGATGCCGGCGGTGATGAACATGCGGACGGCGGCCGAGGCGCGGGCGGCCGACAATTCCCAGTTCGAGGGGAATTGCGGCGTGTTGATCGGGGTGTCGTCGGTGTGCCCCTGGACCTCGATCTCGAAGCCGTGGAAGGCCGGGTCGGCGACCGTCACCGCGATGCGTTGCAGGGCGCCCACGGCGGCGGGCGTCAGGGTCGCCTGACCGGGGCGAAGAAGTTGGTGGTGGGAAATTCGATGGTCACGCCGCGGTCGTCGTTGCCCACCCCGATGGCGCCGTCCAGCCCCATCTGCTGCACCGTCTCCTTGAGCTGCACCTTCAGCATTTCAAGTGGTTGCAGCACCTCGCGGCGGCCGATGTCCTTGGCGACGCCCTTGCGCACCTGCTCGAACAGCACCGGGTCGACCTTCGAGATGGCGGCCAGCATGATGAAGAAGGCGAGCAACAGGCTGACCATGTCGGCATAGGTCATGATCCAATCCTCGTCGGGAGGATTGTCCTTTTTCTGGAATTTGCCGCCGCCGCCGCCGATGGCCATGGCTATTTCTGCTTCATTTGCTTGTCGATGTCGAAGTGGATCGACGGATCGAGGAAACTGTTCATACGGTCTTGGATATAGCGCGGGCTTTTGCGCTCGGCCAACAGGGCCAATCCCTCGGCGACCAGATAATTGCGGAAGCGCACGATCTCCTCGCGCTGCTGGATCTTGCTCGCCGCCGGCAGGAAGACCATGCGCGCCAGCAGCACGCCGTACAGCGTGGTGATCAGGGCCACCGCCATGCCGGGGCCCAGCTTGGACGGATCGGTGCCCATGCTGTCGAGCATGATGACCAGACCCACCAGCGTGCCGATCATGCCGAAGGCCGGCGCGGTCCCCGCCATGTTCTTCAGGATGTCGGCCGGAACCGAGGTGCGTTGGAAGGTGGTCTCGACGGTGTTGGACATGATCTCGCGGACTTCCTGGCCGGTATAGCCGCTGATCACCAGATCGAGGCCGAACGACATGAAGCGGTCGCCCTCGCGCACCTTCTTGGCGTCGGCTTCGAGGGCCGGCATGCCGCCGCGCTGCACCAGATAGCCCCAGCGGATGACCCGCCCGACCTCGTTGGTCAGCAGACCCCGGCCGACCTTGTGGGTGAACACGATGGTCGACATGATCCTGAGCGCCAGCACGACATAGCGCGGTTCATAGGCGATGAAGGTGGCGGCGAAGGTTCCGCCCAGCACCATCACCGCGCTGGGCAGGTCTATGAAGATGACGTAGTTGTCGGTGCTCATGATGATGGAGCCGACAAATAGCAAGACGCCGGCCAAAAAGCCGACGACGGTCGCGAGCGAAAGCCCCTTCATCGCGGAATTGCCCGTCCCTGCTGCCCCAACAGCGCCGACTACCTCTTTCGACGATCCGTCATATTGAGCCAAGTCGAGGATAAGGGCAACTGCAACCGCCAGCGACGGTCAGGACCCGCGGAACGCCTCGCGGCCGGATCGCAGCACCGGCTCGAGCAGATGGTCGAGCACGGTGCGATCGCCGGTCTTCAGATCGACGAGCGCCGGCAGGCCGGGGCTGAGCGGAGGGGCGCCGGGACCGAGTCGCACCAGAACAGGAATATAAGCCTGCCCATCGGGGCCGGCGGCGACTCCGGGGGCGATCCACTCGACCCTTCCCGAGACGCCGGGGCCACCCGCGATCCTCACCATGGCCGCCTGTCCGGCCCACACCCGGCGGCGCTCGGCGAAGGGCAGGCGCAGCTCGACGACCGGCGTGGCCGAGGGCTCGCCCTCAAGCTCCAGCGGAGCACCCCGCGCCACGCCCTCGCCCATCTCGCCGTCGCGCTCGGCGACCAGCAGGCCGGGCGCCACCACCACCTCGTCCAGGCGGGCCAGGGTGGACCACGCCAAGCCGCCGGCCAGCAGCGCCATCACCAGCCGAGGCGTGCCCAGGCCACGCGGCCGGTTGTCCGCGAGCAGCGCGTCGAGT
>JADGAL010000264.1 GCA_015232025.1 Alphaproteobacteria bacterium | reverse complement strand
GGGCGCCAGGGCGTCGAGCGCCCGCCCGATCGCCGCGGCGCGCGGGGTCGTCAAAACGCCGCCACGCAACCGTCCGAGCGGGGATCGGCGGCGCCTTCGAGCAGGCCGGAGGCGTGGCGGACCACGGCGCCCGCATGGCCCATCAGATCGTCGAAGGCGCCGACCACGGCCACCGGATGGCCGATCCGGCGCAGCGACTCGACCAGCGTCGGATCGAAGCGGCTTTCCATCTTGAGGTCGCTTCCGGGGCCGTTCCAGCCGCGACCCAGCGCCCAGCGCGGCGCCGTCACCGCCGCCTGGAGCCCCTGGCCGAACATCGCCCAGCGGCTGAACACCTGCGCCTGAACCTGCGGCTGCGCCTCGCCGCCCATGCAGCCATAGACGATCAGCCGGCCATCCTTGAGCTTGGCCGCCGCCGGGTTCAGCGTGTGGTACGGCTTGCGCCCCGGCGCCAGACACTTGGCCGAGGCGGGATCGAGGCTGAAGGCGGCGGCGCGGTTCTGCCACAGGATGCCGGTTTCCGGCAGCACCACGCCCGAGCCGAAGCCATGCGCCAGGCTTTGAATGCACGACACGGCGCGGCCCTCGCCGTCGATCACCCCCAGCCACACGGTATCGCCGGGCTCGCCGCCCCACGGCCACGGCATGGCGACGCGCGGCGCGATGGTCGCGGCGATGCGGTCGAGCAGCGCCTCGCCCAGATAGGTGGTCGAGTGGATCGCCATGCCGGCCGGGTCGGCGATATGGGCGTCGCGCACCAGATAGGCCTGCTTGGTGGCCTCGATCAGGCCGTGCAGATGCGCGACACCCTCGGCCTCGCGCACCCCCAGCCGATCGAACAGGCCCAGGATCATCAGCGAGGCCAGCCCCTGGGTGGGCGGCGGCAGGTTGAAGGCCGTGCCGCAGGACAGGGGCAGCGACAACGGCCGCCGCCGCACCGAGCGGTGACGGGCGAAGTCGGCGCCGGTCAGCGGGCTGCCGGCCCGCACCAGATCGGCGGCCATCGAACGCCCGATCGCCCCGCGATAGAAATCGTCGAGCCCGGCCCGCCCCAGCCGCGCGAAGGTCTCGGCCAACGCCGGCCGAGTCACCACGTCGCCCGCCGCGGCGTTGGCAAAGTGATCGGCGAAGCCGGGCACCGCCGTCAGGGCGTCGAGGCGCCGCCCCAGCGAGCGGATTTGCGCCTCGCTGACCGGCGCGCCCAGGCGGGCGAGATCGATGGCGTCGGCGAACAGGCGGGACAGCGGCAGGGTTCCGCCCCAGCGCGCCGATATTTCAAGCGCCGCCTGCCAGCCCGACACGGCGCCGGCCACCGTCGCCGCCGCCGCCGGGCCGCTGCGCGGCATCTCGGCGAAACCCAGGGCGCGATAGGATGGGGCGCTGATCGATTGGGCGGCGGCGCCGCAGGAATCGATCGAGATCGGCGCCTTGCCCGGCTCGACCACCAGCCAGAAGCCGTCGCCGCCCAAGCCGGTCATGTGGGGATAGACCACCGCCAGGGCCGCCGCCGTCGCCACCGCCGCCTCGATGGCGTTGCCCCCCTCGCGCAGCACGGCGAGCCCCGCCTGCGCCCCAAGGTGATGGGGAGCGGAGACCATGCCGCGCAGGGCGGTCGGCGTGTGCAGCATCTTGGAAGCATCCCGGTCTTTGCCCCTGGGATATTGCGGCATCCGCCGAAGCGCGTCCAGAGGCGGCGCGTCTTGTCGGGGACCGCCCGGTCTGCCACATTGCCCGGCATGAGCAAGGACTACGCAGCCAGCGTCACCATGGCCATCGGCTGGGACCGAATCCACCAGGACAGTCGGCGCCTGGCCGCCATGCTGCGCCCGCGCGGACCCTTCCGCGGCATCGTCGCGGTGGCGCGTGGCGGGCTGGTGCCCGCCGCCGTGCTGTCGCGGGAACTCGACCTGCGCCTGGTCGAGACGGTTTGCGTCGCCAGCTACGACGACCGCCGCCAAGGCTCGGTCACGGTGTTGAAATCCCTGGCCGGCGACGGCGAGGGCTGGCTGGTGGTCGACGACCTGGTCGATTCGGGCACGACGGCCGGCACCGTCCGCCGCATGCTGCCGCGCGCCCTGTTCGCCTGCGTCTACGCCAAGCCCGAGGGCCGCCGCCAAGCGGACGTGTACGCGGTCGACGTCGAACAGGACGTCTGGCTGGTCTTCCCCTGGGACCCGCCCATGTGACGGCCCGCTTCTCATACCTTTGGACTTTTGCGAATGGCCCCGGAAGTGCTACAGTCTTTCCATTGGCATCCAGAATGGGTGTGTAGGAGGTAACCATGGACGATGCGGCACTCAACGTGGCCGGGGGCGTCAACAGGTTGTCGGGTGGGCTGAACGCCCTGAAGATGACCCAGGATCAGGAGAAGGCGACCATCGCCCTCCTCGACAAATCCACCGACACCGTCAAGCGGCAGCAAAGCGCCGAAGTGAACACCGGGCTGACTGGTCAGGCCGGCGATCCCAACGCGCCGCGCGGCAGCAACCTCGACATACGCGTCTGATCCCTGCGATCGGGACGATCCGGCGAAGCCCGCGCGGCGCCTCGAGCGCCCGCGAGGCCTTGCCCGAATTCAAACGTGCGTAATGGCCGACCCAGGGCGATCGGACGCCGGGGATCGCCCGATTCCGCCTTGCCCGACGCGCGTGGCGCGGCCACACTGTCGCCATGAGCGGAACCCTTCTTGGCAAGCGCGTCTGCAAGATCCCCGATGGCGACGACCGCGAGCGGCTGGTTTGCGTCGACTGCGGCCATGTCCACTATGACAATCCCAAGATCATCGTCGGCGCGGTCTGCGTCTGGGAGGACCGCTTTCTGCTGTGCCGCCGCGCCATCGAGCCGCGCAGCGGCTTTTGGACCATGCCGGCCGGCTATATGGAACTGAACGAGACCACCGCCCAAGGCGCCGCCCGCGAAGTGTGGGAAGAGGCCCGCGCCCGCGTCGAGATCGGGCCGCTGCTGGCGCTGTACGACCTGCCGCGCATCAGCCAAGTCCATATGATCTTCGCCGCCCGCATGCTGACGCCCGAGCACGGCGCCGGCCCGGAAAGCCTGGAGGTCGGTTTGTTCGCCTGGAACGAAATCCCCTGGGACGATCTGGCCTACCCCACCGTGCGGTGGTCGCTGGAGCATTTCCGCGACCTGGAGGGCCAGACCGCCTTCGCCCCCCGAGGCGTGCCCGAGGGGCGTTGGTAGACCGACCCTAATCCCGTGACACCGGCGCCGGCGAGGCGCCCGAGGTCTTCACGCCCTCGAACATCCCGCGCAGCCAGCCCGGCAGCGGAAATTCGCTCTCGGCCGGCGTCTCGGCGAGGATCGTGTCGGTCTCGCCACCCTCGACCCCCGTCTCGACCCAGCGGTCGAGCGGGTCGCCGACCGTGATTTCGGGCAACTGGGCGAGTTGTTCGACCGGCGGTTCGGGCAGGCCGAGGGCCGGCCGGATCACCTTCAGGAATTCCGCCGCGATGCGGGCATGGCCGGCGCCGTCCTGGTGCGCGCCGTCCTGGGCGACCAACTCGGCGGTCGGCACGGCGCGGTGCAGATCGACCAGCCGCGCGCCGTGGCGCTGGGCGGTCAGCAGGATCACCGCGTTGTAGGCCAGCACCCGGTCGGCGGTGACGTCGGGATCGGGACGATCGCGGAAGCGCGGCAAGGCGGCGAGGTCGGGCAGCGTGGCCATCACCAGCGGCGCCCGCGTCTCGTCGCGGATCAAAGCCACCAGCGCGTCGAGGTCGTCGGCGAAATCGTCGATGTCGCGCCCCGCCGCCAGATCGTTGGCGCCCACCCAGACCGTGACCAGATCGAGGCTGGGCGCCGTATCCAGGGTGGCCTCGACGGCCGGCGCCAGATCCTTGGCGCGCGCGCCGGGAATGGCCAGCGGAATCATCGAGACGTGCTTTTGTTGGTCGATCGCCTCGGCGATGCGGTAGGCGTAGCCCTGGTTGGGCGCCAAGGCGGACAGGCCGCCGGTTTCGCTGGCGCCGACCGCCAGATAGATGATCCCCTCGTCGCCCTGAAGGCTGAGTCCGCCGCAGCCCGCCAAGCCCGAAACCGCGATTCCCGCCGCAAGCACCGCCCCGATCCCGCGCATCCGAGTCCTCCGATTCATAAGTTGCGGCATCCTAGACGGTTTCGCGCCGCCCCCGATCGGCGCGGCCGAGGGGTGCGGCGGCTCATCCGAGGCAACCCGAAGGTTGATGTCCGGCCCAGGCTGAGCGAGACTCATCCCCATGACCGCCATCGACGAACTGATCGCCCCCTTTGAAAAGATGCCCGGCGGGTTGCTGCCCGCCCTGCACGCCGTGCAGGACGCGCTGGGATTCGTGCCGCCCGAGGCGATCGAGCCCTTGGCGCGGCTGTTCGCCCTGTCGCGGGCCGAGGTGCTGGGCGTCGTGTCGTTCTACCGCGACTTCCGCGACCAGCCGCCGCCCGCCCGGCGATTGCGGCTGTGCGTCTCGGAATCCTGCCGCGCCGTGGATGGCGACTCGTTGCGGCAAGCCGCCCAGGGCGTCGCCATCGAGGAGGTCCATTGCCTGGGCGATTGCGCCTGCTCGCCCGCCGTGGAGTTGGACGGCCGCCTGCACGGGCGGATGACGCCCGCCCGGCTGGCCCGCCTGCTGGCCGAGGGCCAGCCATGACCACGGTGTTCGTGCCGGGCGATTCGGGAGCGGCGTCGGTGGGCGCCGACGCGGTGGCGGCGGCCATCGCCGAGCGGGCGCCGGTGGTCCGCACCGGCTCGCGCGGGGCCTATTTCCTGGAGCCGCTGGTCGAGGTGGAGATCGGCGGCCGGCGTCTGGGCTATGGCCCGGTGGCGCCCGAGGATGTGCCGTCGCTGTTCGCGGCCGGTTTCCAATCCGGCGGCGACCATCCGCTGGCCCTGGGGCCGGT
>JADGAL010000263.1 GCA_015232025.1 Alphaproteobacteria bacterium | reverse complement strand
GATTCGGGGATCAATGAATTCCTGGTCAAGCCGTTGTCGGCCAAGGCGCTTTACAGCCGGCTGGTCGCGGTGATCGACAAGCCCCGAAGCTTCGTGCGCACCAAGCGCTTTTTCGGTCCCGACCGGCGTCGGCGCAAGGACGAATTCATGGGCGACGACAAACGCGGCAAGACGCCCGCCGCCGAGCAGCCGGCCATGGACACCCCCATGAGCCAGGCGGAAATCAATTCGCTGTTCAATCCGAAGTAAGGCGACGCCTCATACGCGCCCTTGCCCGTGTCACGGCCGCGTATTACACATGTGAGCGTCCGTGTCACAAGGCTGAACCGCCCTTCATGCCCACACCCACGATCACCTTCCGGGTGAAACCCGATCGGCAACAGGCCGTCCGCGAAGTCGTCAACGCCATCAAGGACGATCCAGGCATGGCGGCGGCCATGCTGGAATTCATCCGTACGCGGCCGTCCCCGGTTCCGGGAACGGGTGGCGCCACACCGATCCGCAACATCGGCCCGTTCCGCGACGAGGACGCGGCCCTGTCGTTTCTGGTCGGGCGCCTCAAGACGGCCCTGCGCCCGGTGGCGCTTTTCCTGTTCGGCAGCCGCGCCGCCGGATCGGCCCGCCCCGACAGCGACTTCGACCTTCTGGTCATCCTGCCCGACGCCGAAAGCGGCCCTCCCGACTATCACGCCGCCTATGCGCCGGTGGCGGGCTGCGGCGTCGGCGTCGACGTCGTGCCCTGCCGCCTCGCCGATTTCGAGGCTGAACGGCGACGTCCCGGCACCATCGCCCATGCCGCCGACAGCGAGGGCCGGCTGTTGTATGCCAGCCCCGGCTCCCCCTTCCGCGACCGCTGGCGCGCTCAGGCGGTGAGCCAATGACGAGCCGGCGCCTCTCCGCCTTGATGACCGCCGCCGAGCGCGACATCGAAGCCGCGCGACGACTGCTTCCCGAAATGCCCGATCAGGCGATCTTCCATGCCCAGCAGGCGGCGGAGAAGCTGACGCGGGCGGTCTGCGAAGGCGAAGGACTCGCCATCGGCCGCACCCACAATATCGGACAGGCCGCCGGCTTCCTGCCCGACGGTCATGTCTTCAAGGAGGATCTGTTGGGTTTCGACACCCTGTCGTCGGCGGCCACGGCGTGGCGGTATCCCAGCCCCGGCGGTTGGTTCCCGGCGATGCCCGATCCAGGCGACGTCGCGACCGCGCTGGCCGACATCGAGGCGCTGCTGCCCGAGATTCGCGACTGGCTGGCCGAACGATGATCCCCGGCGAGCGAAACCGCTCGCCGGGTTAACCCTCGCTACTTCCGCAAGTGGTCGCGGACCAGCACTTCGGCGATCTGCACCGCGTTCAGGGCGGCGCCCTTGCGCAGATTGTCGGCCACCACCCAGAAGGCCAGGCCGTTCTTCACGGTGGGGTCCTTGCGGATGCGGCTGACGAACACGTTGTCCTCGCCCGCGCATTCGACCGGGGTGACGTAGCCCTCGGCGGCGCGCATGTCGATCACCGTGACGCCGTCGGCGGCGCGCAGCGCCTCGCGGGCCTCGTCCTCGCCCAGCGGCTTCTCGAACTCGACATTGACCGATTCGGAATGGCCGATGAACACCGGCACGCGCACGCAGGTGGCGTGGACGGCGATGTCGGGGTCGAGGATCTTGCGGGTCTCGGCCATCATCTTCCATTCCTCCTTGGTCGCCCCGTCGTCCATGAAGACGTCGATATGCGGGATGACGTTGAAGGCGATCTGCTTGGTGAACTTCTCTTTCTTCAGGGCGTCGTTGACATAGATGCCGCGGGTCTGCTCGAACAACTCGTCCATGCCGTCCTTGCCGGCGCCCGACACCGACTGGTAGGTCGCGACGACCACCCGCTTGATGCGGGCGATGTCGTGCAGGGGCTTCAGCGCCACCACCATCTGGATGGTCGAGCAGTTGGGATTGGCGATGATGTTGCGCTTCTTGTAGCCGGCGATGGCGCCCGGATTGACCTCGGGCACCACCAGCGGCACGTCGGGGTCCATGCGGAAGTGCGAGGTGTTGTCGATCACCACGCAACCGGCCGCCGCGGCGCGCGGGCTGTGCTGCGCCGAGATGGCGCCGCCCGGCGAGGACAGGGCGATGTCGCACCCCTTGAAGTCGAAGGTGGCGAGGTCCTTGACCTTCAGCACCGTCTTTTCGCCGAACGACACTTCCTTGCCGACCGAGCGCGCCGAGGCCAGCGCCACCACCTCGTCGACCGGGAATCGCCGTTCGGCCAGGATGGACAGCATCTCCCGGCCCACATTGCCGGTGGCCCCGATCACTGCGACTTTATAGCCCATGTTTCACCTGCTCCCTATGTGTGCTCGACCCGGCTTCCGCGCCCAAACGAAAAGGCCCGCGGAAGTCTCGCGGGCCTTTTCGTCGAAAACGCGAACGGCCGGCCCGCACTACCCCGCGGTCTTGGTCGTAGTGGTCGTGATGGCGACGGCGCGCACCGTCCCCGCGAAGCCCAAGCGGGCGCCGGAAAGGAAAGGGGCGGGAATGCGGTCGTGCATCGACATGATCGGCGAACCTCCGTCAGCGGCTGCATTATCGCAAACGGCCATGGCGCGCAAGGGCAAAACGGTTACACTCGCGCCCCGTCCGGGGCTTAGGAGGACCAAGCGTGACCGAACAGACCATCGAACAGCAAGCCCATGATCCCGTCCAAGGGCGCCTCGCCCATCTGATCTACATGCTTTATCTGGTGGGCATCCCGCTGTCGCCGGCCCTGGTGGTGGGGGCCGCGCTGGCCTTCTGGAACCGCGCCGAGGGGCCGGACTGGGTGCGCAGCCATTACGTTTATCAGATCGGCACGTTCATCGGCACGCTGCTGTTCGGCGCAAGCGCCCTGATCGTGCTCGTGGTCTCGCCAACCACCTTCGCCGCGGCGGCCGAGATCGGCGCCTGGGCCATCTGGTTCGTCGCCCGAATCATCCGCGGCATGCGGCTGGCCGGCAAGGGTGCGGCGCATCCCGAGCCGAAGACTTGGCTGTTTTGACCGGCGATCAGGTCGTGGGCGCCCTGGGAAAAAGCCAAGCCAGGATGGCGACGACGATCGCCGCGATACCGGCCGCGAGCGTGACGGCGAAGACCCACCTTTGCCGCTTCGCCAGCCCCCTCATGATGGGCTCGGCCCGCTGGAATTCGTTGTATCGGTCGACGAGCTTCGGGAAGTCGACGCTTTCGATGGTGGCGTAGATGGCGTTCCGGTCGAAGCGATTGCGTCGCGACTGAACGATCTTCTCCCTCACCTTCTGGAGCCGCTCCAACAGGTGGGGGTAGTCTGGGAATGCCTTGAGGACGGGATCATAGCCCAGCTTGTCCGTCGTGATGTCGAGTTTGACGGCGATCGCCGAGGTCGCGGCATCAATGGCGTCGTGCCGCGCGCGATGGCAGTCGAACAGGGCATCCTGGAGAAGCTTTGGGGCGTCTCCCCTGTTCCCATTGCAGATCGCGTGCATCGCGTCTACGATTCTGCGCCCGGCATAGCGCAGTTCGTTGACCGAAGGAGTAACTGTCTGGTTGCCGACTTGCTCTGCGCGCTTGATGTCTTCTTCGGCCCTGTCCCACTCATCGCGAAGCGATGCCAAATAGGGTTCGAATTCATCCCAGCTCGGCACGACAAGTCACGCCGACATCCGCTTCGACATCCGGCTCATCGCCTTGTCCGCGGTTTCGGAAAGGGCGAGCAGCCCAGCCTCGTCCAGCGCCGAGCCATTCTGAACGGAAACATTGCCGCGGGAGTAGCGGGACATGATCCGTGATACAGCCTGACGCAATTCGCCATCGTAGTCGCGAAGGGAGAGCCAATTCATCAAAGCACTGATCATCGAGCGGTCACCTTATGCAGGGCGCGCCGTATATCACACGATCATCCGAGAGTCGAGCAATTCCGAGCGCCTCTTATCAACCGATACGCGCTTCCCCTAGATGATGTCAAGGTGAAATGAAGAATCGCTATATGTTGTGCGCGCCTGCGGTCACCCCGGCGATGGCGGGGATGCGTCCACAATCGCCCTCAACCCCTCGCGATAGGTCGGGTATCGCAGCGTCACGCCCAGCTCGCGCTTGATGCGGTCGTTGCGCACCCGTTTGGAGTCGTGGAAGAAGCTGGCCTGCATCGGGTTCAGGCGGGCCTCCTCGAAGGGGATTTCGGGGGGCGGCTCGACGCCCAGCAATTCGCAGGCGTGGGTGATCGGGTCCTGGGGCGGGCAGGGCAGGTCGTCCGAGACGTTGTAGATCGCGCCGGGATTGGGCCGGTCCATCGAGGCGCGCAGCACCGTGGCGATGTCTTCGACATGGATGCGGCAGAAGATCTGGCCGCGCTTGATGACGCGCTGGGCGCGGCCGGTACGCACCGAGTCGACGGCGCTGCGGCCGGGGCCGTAGATGCCGGCCAGGCGGAACAGGTGGATGGGGGTGGCGTGGGCGCGCAGCAGGTCCTGCCAGCCGGTCTCGGCGGCGACCCGCCGCCACGAGCGTTCCAGGCTGGGACGCAGCGGCTCGCTCTCGTCGACCCAGGCGCCGCGCCAATCGCCATAGACTCCCGTGGTCGACAGGTATCCGGCCCAGCTCAGGTCCAGCTTGGCGATGTCGGCTCCGTGCTCGGCCAGCACCGGGTCGCCCTGGTCGTCGGGGGGCACCGAGGCGAGCAGATGGGTGGCGCCCTTCAGCGCCGCCGGATCGAGCGGTCGGCCGCGCGCGAACAGGTGGGCCTCGACGCCGATCTCGCCCAGCCCGGCCAGTCCGTCCTCGGCGCGCGTGGTGCCGGCCACCGACCAGCCCTCGGCCAGCAGGCGGCGCGCCAGGACCTTGGCGGAATAGCCAAGCCCGAAGCAGAACAGGCGGGGTCCGGTCATTCGGCGT
>JADGAL010000262.1 GCA_015232025.1 Alphaproteobacteria bacterium | reverse complement strand
CGGCCGCCGGGGCGTATTTGCGGAAGGCGGCGATCACCGCGTCGAGGGAGGCGTCCTCGGGGCAGTTCTCGATCTCGTAGACGATCGAATCGCCCGAGGTCTCGCCGACATCGGCGTTGCGGTGGGCCTTCGCCACCAGACCCTCGCGGGCCACCTTCACCTTGATCGTCGCCATCGGCCCTTCCCCTTGTGATGAAAAAATATGCGTGCCTACGATTTTGGCAGAGATGGGCTGGGCGGTAAAGTGTTGGCATAGGGCCGCGGCACCGCGACCCGCTCGCGCGCCAAGCGGGCGGCCGGTCCCAGAACCCGTCGATCGAGCAGCGATTGAACGGCGAGCAGCGCCACCCCGACCGCCGCCCCGGCCAGCGCGGCGTAAAGCGCGCCCCGGCCGAACGCCGCCTGATCCTCGACGCCCGCCGCGCGCAGCGACCACCACACCGCGACGGCGACCGCCACATAGGCGAGCAGCGCGACGGCGGCGAACAGGGCGGCGAAGCGTCGGCGATGGGTCATGGCCGACACCCCGCCCGGTCAGGGAAGGTATTGCTTGACCCGTTCGACCACCTCGCGGGTGGAGAACGGCTTGGTGATGTAGTCGTCGGCCCCCAGCGCCAGCCCCTTCTCGCGCTCGATCTCGCGACCGCGCGCCGTCAGCATCAGGATGCGGACGTGCTTCCAGCGGGCGTCGGCGCGGATCGCCTGGCAGACGTCGTAGCCGTCGCGCTTGGGCAGCATCACGTCGAGCAGCACCAGATCGGGAGTCTCCTCCTCCATGGCGCGCAAGGCGGCGTCGCCGTCCCGCGCCACGCGCACCGCGAAGCCGGCCTGCTTCATCAGGAATTCGAGCGACAGCACGATGTTCGGCTCGTCGTCGACGACCAGAACGGAACGCACGCGCGACCTCCCTCGTGGCCGAAATCAAGGCGATCATAACACGGGCCGGCCGAAACGGGGATGGCGATGGCACCTCCCTCCCAATGGGGATGGCTTCCCATCACCCCTGTTTGGGCAGTTCCATGCGGAACACCGAGCCGCACGGCTCGGCCGCATCGACCCAGATGCGACCGCCATGGTGCTCGACGATCTTGCGGCACAAGGCGAGACCGATGCCGGTGCCTTCGTACTGGGCTTGGGTGACCAGCCGCTGGAACACGCCGAACACCTGCTCGCGGTGCTCGGGCGGGATGCCGATGCCGTTGTCGGCGACCGAGATCAGCCAGTGGCCGGCGCTCTCGGCGCAGTCGACGACGACCCGCGGAGCGACGTCGTCGGGCATGTATTTGATGGCGTTGCCGATCAGGTTCTGGAACAGCCGGATCAGCTCCATCCGTTCACCGCGGACCACCGGCAGTCCGGGGGCCACGGTGACCACGGCGCCGGATTCCTCGATCGCCACGGCCAGGTTGGCCAACGCCTCGTCGACCATCTCGTCCAGCCCGACGGGTTCAAGCTCGTGGCCCTTGCGCCCCACCCGCGAGAATTCCAAAAGCCCGGTGATCATCGCGTCCATGCGCTTGGCCCCGTCGACCGCGAAGCCCAGCCATTCGGCGAGGTCGCCCTCGACGCGGCCCAGGCCGCGCTGGATCAGGGTGAGATAGCTGCTGATCATGCGCAGCGGTTGGCGCAGATCGTGCGACGCGGCATAGGCGAACTGTTCGAGATCGGCGTTCGAGCGCTCGAGCCGGCGTTCCAGGGCCTTGCGTTCCGAGATGTTGTAAAGCACGCAGTGACTGCGCACGAACCGGCCGGCGAGATCGCGCTCGACGCGCCCCTCGAGCATGACGGTCACCACCGAGCCGTCGCCGCGCAGAAGTTCAAGCTCGCCACTCGCCGAGCCATTCGTCACGAACGCGGCGAACGCGGCTTCAAACCGCGCGCGCGCCACGGGGGGCCAGAATTCGATGAAGAAGCGGCCCAGCAACGCCTCGCGCGGCAGTCCCAGCAGATCGCAAAGCGGCTGATTGGCGTCGATCATGCGCCCATCGGCGTCGAGCGACTGGTAGGCGACCGGCGAATACTCGAACAGACGGCGGAAGCGTTCCTCGCTAGTCCGCAGCAGGTCCTCGGATCGCCTGCGCTCGGACACGTCGGTGATGAATCCATGCCACAGGATCGAACCGTCCGCCTCGACCTGCGGAACCGCGTCGCCCAACACCCAGCGTATTCCCGCCGGATCGGCCAAGCGAAATTCCTGGCGCCACACATCAAGTCCGGCGGCCGAGCGCTCGATCGAGGCCAGCAAGTCCGGAAGATCGTCGGGATGGACGGCTTCGAACGCCTTCGCCGCGTCGTCGCGCAACGCCTCGGGCTCGACGCCGAAGAAATCGCGGGTCGCGTCGCTGGCGAAGGGCATCGCGTAGCCGCCTTCGCGGTCGCGTCGGAACTGGAACACGATGCCGGGCACCCGGGTGGTGATGCGGCGCAGGCGGTCATGGCTTTCGGCCAATTGACGGGTGCGCTCGGCCACCGTGCGCTCGATCGCGGCGACCTGGCCGGCGGCGCGCTTTTGGGCCAGGCTTTGGCGGGCGATCTGCTCGGCCAGCCCGCCCATCAGGCGCAATAGGGCCGGAATCCTGGCCTCGGCGACGATCGGCACCTCGGCGATCGCCGCGAAATAGGCCGCCTCGTCGAAGCCGAATTCCCGTTGCTGCCGACTGAAATAGGCGTGGTCGGGCGGCGCCAGGAAGAACTGGCCGATGAACAGGTTGGCGACGTGGACGCCCTCGACCACGATATGCGTGGCGCAGTCGGTCAGCCCGTTGCGGCAGCGATAGATCGCGTAGGCGTGCCCCTCGCGCATCTGCCGCGACAGGTCGGTGTCGCTTTCCAGGCAGCGCGCCCGCGTGCCCGCGGCGGCGCGATGGAAATCGATGCACACCCGCTGCCAGCGCGACGACGCGAGAACCTTGCCGCGAAGGTCGATGATGGCGACCGGCAGGCCGACGGTGGCCAGAAAGTTCTCAAATATTTCGTTCATCAGGTCGAAGTCGATCAGCGACACGATGCCGGCGTCATCGCCCTGATCGAGAGCCCGATTCCATTCCGCCCGCAAAGGATCGCTCATCTGGTCTACGACCGGGGAGCGGACAAACAGACTGGGGGCTTCGGGGGACTCGGACATGATCCCCAATTATAAACCCGAGGCCGAATGTTGCAATCCCGAGACTATATCGCAAGACAGCGTACCAGCCCTTCGGCCACCGCATCCCACGAGAAGCGCGCCGCGTGGGCGACGCAGCGCTCGGCCGGGATGTCCAGCGCCGCCAGGGCCGCCCGGCGCAGATCGGGGTCGAGCACGCCCGCCTCGGACTGGCCGATCACGGCGAGCGGGCCGGCCTCGGGGAAGGCCGCCACCGGGACGCCGCAGGCCAGCGATTCCAGCATGACCAGCCCGAAGGTGTCGGTTCGGCTGGGAAAGACGAAGGCGTCGGCCGAGGCGTAGAAGGCGGCCAACTCCTCGTCGCCGCGCGCGATCAGGAAGCGCGCGGCGGGATAGTCGCGCATCAGGGCCTCGCGCGACGGCCCGCCGCCCACCACCACCTTGCTGCCGGGCAGATCGAGATCAAGGAAGGCGGGCAGGTTCTTGTCGACCGTGACCCGCCCGACATACAGGAAGACCGGCCGCGCCAGCCCGGCGAAGGCGGTCTTCGGCCTTGGATGGAAGGTCCGGGTATCGACGCCGTGCGTCCATTCCCGCAGATTGGCGAACCCCCAACGGTCCAGTTCGGCCAGCATCCCCGGACTGGGCACCATCACGCCATGCGACGGCGCGTGGAAACGCCGCATCAGGGCGTAGGGCCAAGCCAGCGGCAGCCCGGTGCGCTTGGCGACATAGGCCGGAAACTGGGTATGGAAGGCGGTGGTGAAGGGCCGTCCGCGCCGCAGGCACCAGCCGCGCGCCGCCCAGCCCAGCGGCCCCTCGGTGGCGATGTGGATCGCCTGGGGCGCCCAGTCGTCCAGCCATGCCGCCACCCGTCGCCCCGGAAACAAGGCCAGCGGCACTTGCGGATAGGTCGGGCAGGGCATGGTGCGGAAGCCCTCGGGCGACAGCACGCCGACCGTGTGGCCGTTGGCGACCAGCCGGTCGCGCACGCTGGCCAGCACGCGCACCACGCCGTTCTCCTGCGGAAACCAAGCGTCGGTGACGATCGCGATGCGGGTCACGGCATCAGAATCCGAATGGTGCGATCCGACAAGCCCACCTCGACGGGCGCCGCGCCCATCGGATCGCCGTCCGCCTGCAACGGCGCCCCAACCGGCGCGGTCACCACCATGCTGGAGGCGGGAATCACCGTCACGTCGTCCTGGAGATGCAGCCGGCCCATGGCCAGCGCGGCGGCATGGCGCAGCATGGCCGCCAGCCCGCCCCGGCGCAGCAGCACCACCTGCAATCCCGGCCGGCCGAGATCGGCCAGGGGCGCCACCCGGAAGGGACCGCCATAGCGGCCGGCGCGGCAGGCCACCACCATTCGGGCGGTATGCGGCACCCCGTCGAGCGACACCGTGATCTCGGGAAAGGCGTAGCGCATGCCCTGCGCGATCGCCTCGACCGCATAGGCCAGGCGGCCGGTGCGCCGCTTCAGCGTCAGATCGACCCCGCGCACCACGGCGGCGTCCAGGCCGATGCTGGCCATCAGCACGAAGTGGCGCTCGCCCACCCGGCCCAAATGGATGGTGCGCGGCTGGTTCCGCCCGATCATGCGCAGGACGGAGCCGGCGTCGGGGGCCAGCCCGATCTCGGCGGCCAGCACGTTGGCGGTGCCCATCGGCAACAGCGCCATCGGCAGGTCCGAGCCGGCCGCCGCCAAGCCGTTGGCGATTTCGTTGACGGTGCCGTCGCCGCCCGCCGCCACCAGCAATTCGAAGCCCTCGGCCTGGGCGGAGCGCGCCGCCCGCTCGGCGTCGCCGCGG
>JADGAL010000261.1 GCA_015232025.1 Alphaproteobacteria bacterium | reverse complement strand
GCCCCCGCCTTCCGCGGTGGCGCCCTCGCGCCCCGGGCCGGCGCTCATCGCCGAGCCGCCGCCCATGTCGCGCAGCGGCTTCGGCTGGCCGCTGGAGGGCAAGGTGGTTCAGGGCTATGGCACCATCGCCAAGGGCCAGCGCAACGACGGCATCAACATCAAGGCGGCGCGCGGCACGCCGATCAAGGCGGCGCAGGACGGCGTCGTCGCCTATGCCGGCAACGAGTTGCGCGGCTTCGGCAATCTTTTGCTGATCAAGCACGCCGATGGCTGGATGACCGCCTACGGCCACGCCGACGAGTTGCTGGTCGGGCGCGGCGACATGGTCAAGCGCGGCCAAGCGGTGGCCAAGGTCGGCGGCAGCGGCAATGTCGGCGAGCCGCAACTGCACTTCGAGATTCGCAAGGGCGTCCAGGCGGTCGATCCCACCAGCCACCTGCCGCAACGCCAAGCCGACGCGCGGTAAGGGGCGAACAAGACCAACATCACCCACCCGCCATTGCGGCGGGGGCCAAGCGGGCGGGACGCCCGCGCCCGGCGAGGGGCGAACAAGACCAAGATCACCCACCCGCCATTGCGGCGGGGGCCAAGCGGGCGGGACGCCCGCGCCCGGCGAGGGGCGAACAGACCTCGGATCAGACCCGCTTGCCCAGCCGGCCCGCCAGATCCTGGACGAACTGCCAAGCGACGCGGCCCGAACGCGAGCCGCGGGTGACCGCCCATTCGTTGGCCTCGGCGCGCAGCGCCTCGGGACCGATCGGCAGGTTCCACTGGCGGGCGTAGCCTTCGACGATCTCCATATAGGTCGGCTGGTCGACATTGTGGAAGCCCAGCCACAGCCCGAAGCGGTCGGATAGCGAGACCTTCTCCTCGACCGCCTCGCCGGGATTGATGGCGGTCGAGCGCTCGTTCTCGATCATGTCGCGGGCCATGAGATGGCGGCGGTTCGAGGTGGCGTAGAACAGCACCGTCTCGGGGCGGCCCTCGACGCCACCCTCGAGCACCGCCTTCAGCGATTTGTAGGCGTCGTCGTTCGAATCGAAGGACAAATCGTCGCAGAACAGCACGCACCGCCGTCCGGCGTCGCGCAGGCGGTGCAGCAGGCGGGGCAGGGTGGGGATGTCCTCGCGGTGGATCTCGACCAGGGCCAGGGCGCCCGGCCGCTCGGCGTTGATCGCGGCGTGCGCGGCCTTGACCAGCGAGCTTTTGCCGGTGCCGCGGGCGCCCCACAGCAGCGCGTTGTTGGCCGGCAGGCCATCGGCGAAGCGCCGCGTGTTGTCGAGCAGCGTCTCGCGCTGGCGGTCGATGCCCTTGAGCAGGCCGATGTCGACCCGGTTGACGCGCGGCACCGGCTCCAGCCGATCGGGATCGGTCTGCCAGACGAAGGCGTCGGCGGCGTCCAGCGGCACCTCGGCGACGGCCGGGGGCGCCAGCCGTTCAAGCGCCTCGGCGATGCGGCGCAGCAGGGGGATCATCTCGGATTCGTTCATCGGGCCACTCCCCCTTGGAAAGGCGCACACGGTAGCGCGCGCGACGCCCTGGCGGCAACCCATCGGTTAACGTTTGCAAGTGCCCGACGGGGCTGTATAGTCCGCTGCGAATGCGTACCAGGAGAGGGATCGATGCTCGTTTCCGAAGCTTTTGCCCAGGCCGCCGCGCCGCCCGGAGGGGCCGCCGGGGGCCTTGAGGCCTTCCTGCCGCTCATTCTCATTTTCGTCGTCTTCTACTTCCTGCTGATCCGTCCGCAGCAGAAGCGGATGAAGGAGCACAAGGCGCTGCTGGCGGCTTTGCGCCGCGGCGACCGGGTGGTCACCGGCGGCGGGATCATCGGCACCATCACCAAGGTGGCGAATGATGGCGAGGTGATCGTCGAGATCGCCGAGAACGTCCGGGTGCGCGTCGCCCGCGAGACCATCACCAGCGTCTTGGCCAAGACCGAGCCGGTCGGCAAGGGCAGGGATGACAAGGACGACGCCGACGGCGACGAGGAGCCCGAGCCGGCGCCCGCGCCCGCCAAGCCCGAGGGCATGGGTTCGGCGCTCGGTCGTCTGCTGGGCGGCCGGGGCAAGTAGGCCATGCATCCGACGCGTTTCAGGCTGATCGGCATCCTGATCGTTTGCCTGATCGGCGTCATGCTGGCGTTGCCCAACGTGCTGCCCAAGGACATGGCCGGTCGGCTGCCCGAGTGGTTGACGCCGGTCAATCTCGGCCTCGATCTGCAAGGCGGCTCGCACCTTCTGCTCGAGGTCGAGGTCAAGGAGGTGCTGCGCGAGCAGCTCACCAGCTTGGTCGAAGGCGCCCGGGCGGGCTTGCGCAAGGAACGCGTCGGCTACGCCAATTTGGGCGTCGAGGGCGACGCGATGACGGTGAAAATCCTCGAGCCCGAGCGGCTCTCGGATGCCCGCCGCCTGCTGCAAGAGATGGACCGCGAGGTCGTCATCGAGGCCAAGGAGGGCGGCGTCCTGGTCGCCCGCTACGGCGAGCAGGCGATGCGCGCCCGCACCACCGCCGCCGTGGCCCAGTCGATCGAGATCGTGCGGCGCCGCATCGACGAGTTGGGCACCCGCGAGCCGACCATCGTGCGCCAGGGCGAAAGCCGCATCCTGGTGCAGATCCCCGGCGTGGACGACCCCGAACGGGTGAAAAGCCTGATCGGCAAGACCGCCAAGCTGACATTCCATCTGGTGGACGCCACCGCCGCGCCGGGCCGCGTTCCGCCGGGCTCGGAAGTGCTGCCCGCCACCGAGCGCGGCGGCAACCTTCCCGAATCCTACGTGGTGCGCAAGAAGGTCGAGCTGGGCGGCGACGCCCTGGTCGACGCCGGCGTCTCGTTCCAGCAAAACGTTCCGGTCGTCTCGTTCCGCTTCGACACGGCGGGCGGTCGCAAATTCGGCGACCTGACCACCGAGAATGTCGGCCGCCAGCTCGCCATCGTGCTCGACCGCAAGGTCATCTCGGCTCCGGTGATCCGTACGCCGATCATTGGCGGTTCGGGCATCATCGAGGGCAATTTCACCGTCCAGACGGCGCAGGATCTCGCCTTGCTGCTGCGGGCCGGCGCGCTTCCGGCGCCGCTTACGGTGCTTGAGGAACGCACGGTCGGCCCCGACCTGGGCGCCGATTCGATCCGCGCCGGCGCGGTCGCCAGCGCGCTCGGACTGGTGTTCGTGATCCTGTTCATGCTCGTCGCCTATGGCGTGTTCGGCGTGATCGCCAATCTGGCGCTGATCTTGAACCTGATCCTGCTGGTCGCCTGTCTTTCGGCGATCGGCGCGACGCTCACGCTGCCCGGCATCGCCGGCATCGTGCTGACCATGGGCATGGCGGTCGACGCCAACGTGCTGATCTTCGAGCGCATGCGCGAGGAATACCGCAACGGCCGCA
The DNA here is from genome assembly GCA_015232025.1 of Alphaproteobacteria bacterium. Taxonomy (GTDB): domain Bacteria; phylum Pseudomonadota; class Alphaproteobacteria; order Rhodospirillales; family Magnetospirillaceae; genus JADFZP01. The sequence goes on along the minus strand of JADGAL010000261.1, from coordinate 1,534 downwards.
CGGTGCTGAACGCCATGCAGGCGGGGTTCGACCGCGCCATCATCACGATCTTCGACTCCAATCTCACCACGCTGGTCGCGGCGGCCTTGCTGTTCGCCTTCGGCACCGGCCCGGTGCGCGGCTTCGCGGTGACGCTGACCATCGGCCTGACCACCTCGATGTTCACGGCGGTGATGGTCACGCGGGCCATGCTGGCGATCTGGGTGCGGCACGCCCGCCCCAAAGTCCTGCCGATCTGAGGAAGCGAAAATGCGTTTGCTCAAGATTCTGCCCGAGACCCCCAAATTCGACTTCATCGGTCGACGGGTGATCGCCTTGGCGTTCACCGCGGTGATCATCCTGGCCTCGTTCGCCTCGCTGGCGACCCGCGGTCTCAATTTCGGCATCGACTTCGCCGGTGGCATCCTGATCGAGATCAAGACGCAAGGCCCGGCCGATCTGGGCGCCATGCGCGCCACCCTGTCGGGGCTGGGCCTGGGCGAGGTGGCGCTTCAGACCTTCGGCGCGCCTACGGACGTGCTGATCCGCGTGCAGCGCCAGCCCGGCGACGAGAAGGCGCAGCTCGCCGCCTTGCAGGCGGTCAAGCAGGCGCTCGGCCAATCGGTCGAATATCGCCGCACCGAACTGGTCGGCCCCAAGGTGGGCGACGAACTGGTGCGCGACGGGGTGATGGCGGTGGTGTTCTCGATCCTGGCGATCGCCGCCTATGTGTGGTTCCGCTTCGAGTGGCAGTTCGGCGTCGGCGCCCTGGTCGCCACCTTCCACGACGTGATCGCCACCTTCGGGTTGTTCTCGATCACCGGAATGGAATTCAACCTCAACATCGTGGCGGCCATTCTGACCATCGCCGGCTATTCGATCAACGACACCGTCGTCGAATACGACCGGGTGCGCGAGAACTTGCGCAAGTACAAGGTCATGCCGCTGTTCGATCTGCTCAATCAATCGGTCAACGAGACGCTGTCGCGGACCATCCTGACCGGCGGCACGACGTTGCTGGCGCTGATGTCGCTTTATTTCCTGGGCGGCGAGGTGTTGAGCGGCTTCAGTCTGGCGATGATCTTCGGTGTTTTGATCGGCACCTACTCGTCGGTCTATGTGGCGATGCCGGTGCTTTACTATTTCGACCTCCGCCGCGACGGCGGCGACTCCGAGCGGGGCGAACCCGCCGAGGAACAGGCGGCGGGCTGACCAACCGTCCGCCCCAGCCCATATTGGTGCCAATGGACGTCACACCCCATCTTCCGCCCGGCGGTCAACTGATCCAGGCCTATGGCGATGGCGGCTTCCGCATCGGCGGCCAACGCCACCAGGGCTCGGTGCTGGTCTTTCCCCAGCGCACCGTCGCCTGGGCGGTGACCAGCATGGCCGAACTCGACGCCGCGTCGGTGAGCGCCGTGCTGGCCGAGACGCCGCGCGTCGAAATTCTGCTGCTCGGCTGCGGCCCGCGCATCGCTCCGCCACCGCCCGAGTTCCGCCGCGCCCTGCGCGAGGCCGGCATCGCGTTGGAACCGCTCGACACCGGCGCCGCCTG
>JADGAL010000260.1 GCA_015232025.1 Alphaproteobacteria bacterium | reverse complement strand
TGTGCGGGTCACCCTGTGGGAGGGCCGCTACCACCAACTCCGACGCATGTTCGCGGCGCTGGGCAACCACGTCGAAAGCCTGCACCGCACCACGATCGGCGGCCTGACCCTGGGCGACCTGCCATCCGGCCAATGGCGCCCCCTCGGCCCCGAGGACGTGGCGCTGGTGTTTGTCGAGACGTCGCTTCAACCGACGACGGACAAATCCATCTGAAGGTCACGCACCAGCACTTCGGGGGCCACCGAGCCACGCTTTCCGGGGACCAGCTTGACCAGGCCGTACTGGCTCATCGTCTTCAACGTGCGTGACAAATTGCTTGGCTTGCGCCCGGACATCGCCCCCAGTTCGGCCAGCGACGACGGGTGCCGCTCGTCAATGATCCGCAACAGCTTCCGGTTTGGCTCGGACAGCACCTTCGCCAGTGATTCGAGGGACGTGAACCAAATCTTCGGCTCGTCCGGCTGGCGACGGCGTTCCCCGCGCGCGATTTGGAGCGCGCGTTCGCGAATCTCCTCGTGCGTGGCGACACCGATCTTGGTCTTTTCAGCCATCATTCCGCTCCTTCAGGATGCGCTCGATCTCGTCGAAGAAATCCGCCACCAGCTTCTCGGCGGTCGCGAAGCGATAGGAACGGCCCGCGTCGAGTTGATCCCGGTGGCAATGGTCGAACGCTTGCCGTCGCTCGACGAACCGCCCACCGCGGTGTGCCAAGCCGTGGGCATTGTCGAACCCCATCAACCGCCGTCCATCTGGTGAATGGAAGGTCAGCGAGTACGAGATGCCGTGGGGCTTCTCGGGCGATTCCTCGATCTCCCTGATCTTGAACCGCGCCACGTAACCTCCGTCAAAGAAGATTTCCTCGCCATCGAGGTCGCGCAGGTAGGAAAGGGTTTCGTCGCCACCGGACATGCGACACTCATATCAGTTGATGATAGGGCATCGCAAGCGCAAGATCAGCGCCGCCACACCGGCAGGGTGAAGCCGAAGGTGCTGCCCTCGCCGGGTTTGGACTCGACCCAGATGCTGCCGCCGTGGCGTTCGACGACGCGTTTGCAGACCGCCAGGCCGATGCCGGTGCCTTCGTAGGCGGCGGCGGTGTGCAGGCGCTGGAAGATCTGGAAGATGCGCTCGAAATAGGCCGGCTCGATGCCGATGCCGTTGTCTTGGATGGTGAAGACGTGGAATCGGCCACTTTCGCCGACCTTGACGCGGATCAGCGGGGGCTGGTCGGGGTGGCGGTACTTCAGCGCGTTGCCGATCAGGTTCTGGATTAGCTGAACGAGCTGGATTTCGTCGCCCATCACCGTGGGGAGCGACGGCGGCACGATGATTTCGGCGCCGCATTCGTCGATCGTCGAGGCGAGACCCTCGATCGCGTCGGCGAACACCAGTTCCATGCCGACCGGCTCCATCTCCTTGGCCTTGCTGTCGACCCGCGAATATTCCAGCAGGTCGTGGATCAGCCGGGTCATGTGCTTGGCGCCGCCCACCGCGAAGCCGATGAATTCCCGCCCGTCTTGGTCCAGCGTGGCGCCGTGGCGGCGCTCGAGCAGTTGCAGATAGCTGACCACGGTGCGCAGCGGCGTCTGGAGGTCGTGCGACGCGACATAGGCGAACTGCTTGAGGTCGGCGTTCGAGCGCAGCAGCGCCTCCTCCAGGCCCTTGCGGTCGGTGATGTCGATGATCACCGCGTTGAAGCGCAGATCGCCGTCGGGCAGCGCGGTCGGCGAGGATTCGATGCGAAACCAGCGGGTCTCGCCGCGCACCACGCCGCGTCCCTCCCAACGAATCGGCTCGCGCTTGGCCACGGCGTCGCGACTGGCCTTGGCGAGACCTTCGCGGTCGTCGGGATGGATGGCGGCGGTCGCCACGTCCATGTCGGCCAACACGGCCTCGGCCTCGACGTCCAGCATCTCGCAAAAGCGCGGGCTGACGTAATCGAACCCCATCGCCCCATCGGCGCGGACGCGGAAGACGTAGACCCCGACCGCGATGCAGCGCGCCAACTCGTCGTAGCGCGCGTTGCTCTCCATCACCGCCCGCTCGGCCTCCTTGACCGCCGTGATGTCGGAGACCAGGACGAAGAAGCCCCGCACCAGGCCATCCACCACGTCCGGAATGTAGTGGGCCAGCGAATGGCGGACGCGGCCGTCGGGCGCCGGAATGGCCCGCTCGAAAAGCTGCGGCTCGCCGCGCAAGGCGCCCTCGATATAGGGCATGTTCAGGCGGTAGCGCTCTTCTCCGATGATCTCGCGGATGTGCTTGCCGGCCATCCGGGCCGGGTCGATGCCGAACCACGTCGCATAGGCGTGATTGCCGAAGCGGTTGCGGAGATCCTTGTCCCAATAGCCGATCATCGAGGGAAGGTTGTCGAGAACCGAGCGCATGTCGTCCTCGCGCTCGCGCAGGGCCTCGCCGGCCTCGCGCAAGTCGCGCAGGCGGTCGCCCAGCCGGTCGGCCATCACGTTGAAGCCGCGGCCCAGCCGGTCGATCTCGTCGCCGCCGGTCGCGCCCTCGACGCGCGCCGTCAGGTCTCCCGCCGCCAGGGCTTCGGCGGTGCCGGCGACGGCGCGCAGGCGCCGCGTCAACCAATAGCCGATGCCCGAGAGGATCACGGTCGACAGCAGCACCTCGATCGCGGCGATCAGCGCCCCGGTGGTCACGAGCGAGCGCCGCGCCTCGACGAAAAAGGCCGTCGAGACGCCCAGCCGCAACGTGCCGTAAACGCGCCCGGCGATGGTGATCGCCACCTCGGTGTCATAACGCTCGCCGGTCGGGGCCGGCCAAGCGCTGCGGGCCATCTCGCGGCCGGCGTGGTCCACCAGGACGAGGTATTCGATGCCCTTGTCGCGGCGCAGCGCGTCGAGCACGTCCTGCAGGGTGGCGAAGTCGCGCTGCGCCAGCGGCGCGGCCAGCGAGGCGTCGAGCAGTTGGCGGACCTCGGCCAGGCGGGTGTCCAACTGGCCGGCGAGTTGGCGGTCCATGGTGCGGATGTTGAAGAACAGCAAAAGGGTCAGCATGACCACTTCCACCGCGATGCCGGCCAGCACCAGCTTGGCGACGATCGACCAGGAACGGCCCCTCATCGGCCGCCCATCGCGGCGCGGGTGGCGGGCAGGTAGCGGTCGAGGCCGCCCAGTTCGTCGGCCATCACCGGGATGATTCCCTCGTAGCCGCTCCTTTCAAGGAACTCCCGCCCGCCCGGCGTGCCGCCGAATTCGAGCAGGGCGGCGCGCAGCGCCTCGACATCGGCGGGTGGCGAGGCCGGCCCGGCCATGAACACCGAGGCGATCGGCAACTCGGCGGTTTGCGCCAGTTCGCGGAAGTCGGCGCGGAGTTCGGGGTCCAGGGTGACCATCGCCTTGCTCCACACCAGGGCCGCCGCGTCCTCGCCCCGCAACACCGACAGCAAGGCGGCGTTGTGCGACAATTGCGGATTGAAGGCGATGTCGACGCCGGGGGTCAGCCCCGCGCCGCGCAACGCCTCGTCGCCCAGCATGGTGGTCACCGCCAGCCGGTCGGGCGTCGCCACCGAGCGTCCGCGCAGATCGCCCAGCGTGGCGCAGTCGCACGCGCCTCGGACCACGAAGACGCCACGCAGGGCGGATTTCCACTGCGCCAGCGGCTGGTAGCCGGCCTCGACCTGGGCCAGCCGGGCGAGGTGCGGACCGGTGACCACCAGGCCGAATTCACCCCGTTGGGTGCGGGCGACGAAGGATTGGTAGTCGGGCGCCGTTTGCAGGTAGGTCGGCCGCCCGAGCTTTTCCTCGATAAAGGCCCTGAGCGGCTCGAACTGCTGGAACAGGGTGCGCGCGCTGAAATAGGGCAGCACGGCGATCTCGATCGGCCCCCGGTCGGCCGCCTTGGCCCCCGACGCGAACAGGCCGAGCACCATGGCCAGCATGGCGCCCGCCCTGAAGACATCACCCAATGCCATCGATTCTCCTGACCGGCCAAGTCGGCTATGCCGATCGGCATAGCTTAGCCGCCGATCAGTGTTCCCTCAAGGAACGATCTGCGCGCTGGCGATGGCGCGGGCCAAGGCCTGAGCCCTGGTGGCCACCCCCATCTTGGCCATCGCGCTGCGGCCGTGGGAATGGACCTCGTCCTCGGACAGCCCGAGAATGCCGGCCACGTCCCAGGCCGACTTGCCGCGCGCCGCCCACAGCAGGCATTCCCGCTCGCCCCGGCTCAGGTCGGGGTCGGGGCCGCGCACCGCCTTGCGTCCCTCGTCCCGGCGCAACAGGGCCTCGTGCAGGTGCAACGAGCCCATCCGCACCAGATGGCCCGACGCGGTGCGGTCCGGCGCCAAGCGGTCGCGCCCGGCCGCCAGGCTGACCACCGCGATGTCGCCGCCGCTCTCGCGGATCGGCACGGTCAGGCCGCGCCACAGGCCACACTCGCGCGCCTCGTCGAAGATGCGTTGCTGCGCCGGGTCGAGGCCGCCCCGGCAGGCCTCGTCCCAATTGAATGGCACCGTGCGCTGGAAGGTGGCCCGCACCACCGGATCGATTCGGTCGTAGCCGCGGGCGAGATAGCGCTCGCGCCACGTCTCGGGGAAGCTGCTTTGGAAGCACAGCACGCCACCCGCCCGGAACACGGCGTAGGTGAAGCAATGGAAGCCGAAACGCTGGCCGAACGAGCCAAACGCGTCCAGCACCGCTTGATCGTCGTCGGCGGCCGAGAACCCGTCCATCAGGTCGTAAAGCGCGTTGTCCATCGTCCGACCACCAGCACGGCGACCCATCCCACACTAACCCCGGCGCGGCCGCGACGCCACCCCCAAAGTGTCGAGCGACGCCCCCCGGGATGGGCGGGTCACGAAAATTTCGCGCCCACCCGAGCGTTTTGGCTTGATTCCGGCGCTCCATGGAAGTATCTCCGGCTGCGCCTCGGCCTCATGAAGCCGGGCGTCCTGGCGCATGCAG
>JADGAL010000025.1 GCA_015232025.1 Alphaproteobacteria bacterium | reverse complement strand
CGCGACTGGGCGCGGGCCAACGGCTTCAAGGCCGAACCGGGAAGTCTGTGCTTCCTGCCCGGACCGCGCGGCGGCCTGCGCGGCGTGGCGGTGGGGCTCGACGCCGACGATCCCTGGGGCTGGGCGGCGCTGCCGGGCAAGCTGCCGCCGGGCGGAGTCTGGCGCATAGACGGAAGGCTGTCGCGCGACGAGGCCGACTGGGCGGCCTTCGCCTGGATGATGGGCACCTACGCCTATTCCGACCACAAGACCGGGCCGGGCCGCGACTGGCCCAGCCTGGTGTGGCCGGCCGCCGCCGACCGCGCCGCCGTGGCGCGGCTGGTCGAGGCCACCATCCTGGTGCGCGACCTGATCAACGCCCCGGCCTCGCATATGGGTCCCGAGGAATTGGCGGCGGCGGCGCAAGACCTCGCCGCGCGCCACGCCGCCCGCTGCCGCGTGGTGGTGGGCGATGCGCTGCTCAACGAGAACTGGCCGGCGGTGCATGCGGTGGGGCGCGCCTCGGATCGCGCGCCGCGCCTGATCGATCTGCGTTGGGGCGACGAACAGGCGCCGCGCGTCACCCTGGTCGGCAAGGGGGTGTGCTTCGATTCGGGCGGGCTCGACATCAAGCCGTCCTCGGGCATGAAGCTGATGAAGAAGGACATGGGTGGAGCGGCGCACGCGCTGGGGTTGGCCCATATGGTGATGGCGGCGAAGTTGCCGGTACGCCTGCGGGTGCTGATCCCGGCCGTCGAGAACGCCGTCTCGGGGCGCGCCATGCGGCCGCTCGACGTGATCGGCACGCGCAAGGGCATCACCGTCGAAATCGGCAACACCGACGCCGAGGGACGGCTGATCCTGTGCGACGCGCTGGCCGAGGCCGATGGGGAAAAGCCCGCCCTGCTGCTCGACATGGCGACCCTGACCGGCGCGGCGCGGGTGGCGCTGGGCACCGAATTGCCGGCCCTGTTCTCGAACGACGACAAGCTGGCCGAGGACATCCTGCGCCACGGCCGGCGCACCCGCGATCCGCTGTGGCGGCTGCCGCTATGGGCCGGCTATCGCCGTCAACTCGACAGCAAGGTGGCCGATCTCTCCAGCATCTCGGACAGCCCCTTCGCGGGGGCGGTCACCGCCGCCTTGTTCCTGCAAGACTTCGTCAGCTCCACCACGCCCTGGGCGCATATCGACATGATGGCCTGGAACGGCGCCGCGCGCCCCGGCCGCCCGGAAGGCGGCGAGGCGATGTGCCTGCGCGCCCTCTTCGCCCTGATCGCCGGGCGCCACGGTTAAAGCATTGCCCGCCGCCCGCCGCTCGGCTAAAAGGTTTCGCGGGCGCAACGGTATGGACGACCATGGGTATCGACCTGAAGGCCAATGACGCGCTCGACCTGTGGCGAGGCGCCATCGTCGAAAGCGTGCGCCGCGACGCGCCCGACCTCTCGGCCCGCCAGATGGCCCTGCTGCTCACCGTCTATCTGACCCCGCCACCCCATACGGTGCGCGGGCTGGCCGTCACCCTGGCGGTGTCGAAGCCCGCCATCACGCGGGCGCTCGACCGGCTGGGCCAACTGGGCATGGTCCGGCGCAAGATCGACGACACCGACCGGCGCAGCGTGCTGGTCCAACGCACCGTCAAGGGCTCGGTCTTCCTGCGCGAATTCGCCGACATCGTAATCGCCGCCGCCGCGACCTCGCCCTGAGGGGGGCGTGACTGCGGGTGAAGTTGGCGGTCGTTTCGATGTGATCAGAGGCCGATGATTTTGGCGATCACTGCGGCGACCATGCTGGCGGCGATGCCGAAATAGAAGCCGAGCAGGATGCCGCGCCTCTCCTTCGCGGCGATCTTCTGATTGATCACCTCGACATACGCACCGTCGTAGTCTGTCCGAAGTTGGTGCAGAAGGTTCGCGATGTCGACGTACAGCCTTTCGAGGTCGTCCACCGTGTTGATCGACGGATGGGATGATTCCGAATGGAGGATCGAGCGCCTCGCCGCTTTCAGCCGCTCGGCCTCGATGTATACCTTTTCGGGGAGGCGCACATAATTCGTGGCGAAATCGAGGTGCTTTTCAACCTTCTCGGCGGAGAACACGATCGCCACCTTCAAACAGTCGAGGCAGGCGCGCTTGAGGTGTCTGAGGGCCGCCTTGTTTTCTTCGAAATACGGTTCGGTGCCGCGGCCGAGTGATTCGGCCTTGGCCAGATGGGTGAGGGCGGCCCGCGTCTCGTTGAGAATTTCCGTCGGGAACTTCTCCGACTCGGTGATCGCCGCGGTCAGGCACGAAGTCACCCGAACATTGTAATAGCGAAGCACGTCCTCGAGTTCCGGTCTCTGATCGGAACCGGCGGACACCGTCCGCTTCGAATGGGTGAGTTGGTCGACCATGACTTCAATCCGACCTACGAAAAACGGGTAAAAAAAACGCCCCGCGTAGGGGCGCTCTCCATTCTACGCTCGGGCGGCTCAGAGCCGGCGGAGCGCCGCGAGGCGGGCGTTGACCTCGTCGCGGGTGATGGTCTGGCCAAGCAGCAGTTGCACGTTGCCACGCACCTGGACGCCGGGCACGCCCGCAGGCGCGATCTTGGCGCCTTCGTCGTGTTGGCACAGAAACTCGGACGGATCGGAGATGCCGCGCTTTTTCAAAAGCTCGCTCAGAGACATCCTGTCCGGTGCCATCGCCGCTCTCCACAAACCATGCCGCACCACACTGCCCGCAGAGGACTCCGTGGTCAACGAGAATGCGGTCTATTACTCGGTTCCGGGTATTGACGCAAGAGTGCCATAGGGCGGCTCAATCATTGGTATGCCAAACGGCCTGAGCAACCCTAAGGTGGCGGCGATCAGGGCGCGGGTGTAGGCTTCGATATCCGCCTGGTCGACGCGAGCACCGGGCGATCCGTGTTCGTCGTCGGAGGGAAGCCTATGACTCCACTCGTCATGGCCGGACTTGATCTTGTCAAGCACGGGCATGACGGCGACACCATCCCGCGCGAGGAGTACGAGGCGATGCGCGCCCGGCTTGAAGACCTTGACGACATTCTGGCCGGGCATGCGGCGAAGACGGGGGCGACGTTGCCGCATGAATCCGCGATGCGGATTCTCGGCGGCGAGCATCCGGTACGGGTGTGGCGCGAGCATCGGGGACTGAGCGCATCGGCGCTGGCCGAGGCGGCGGGGGTCTCGAAGGCGTATCTCAGCGAGATCGAGACCGGCAGGAAGCCCGGATCGGTCGAGGCCTACAAGGCGCTCGCGGCGGTTCTGGACGTGCCGCTCGACGCGGTGGTGCCGTGAGTCACGACGGCCCCGTCGTCGGCTCGACCGCCTGCGCCACCTCGAGGTCGAAGGCGGCGGCGATCAGGGCGCGGGTGTAGGCTTCGCGGGGGGCCTCGAAGATCTGGTCGGCGCGGCCGGTTTCGACGACCTTGCCGTCCTTCATGACGATCAGGTCGTCGGCCAGGGCGCGGACCACGCGCAGATCGTGGCTGATGAACAGATAGGCCAGGCGGTGGCGGGCCTGGATGTCGCGCAGCAGATCGACGATCTGGGCCTGCACCGAGACGTCCAGCGCGCTGGTCGGTTCGTCCAGCACCACGAAACGGGGTTTCAGCACCAGGGCGCGGGCGATGGCGATGCGTTGGCGCTGCCCGCCCGAGAATTCGTGCGGATAGCGGTCCTGGGTGGCGGGGTCCAGGCCGACCTCGTCCAACGCTTGGCCGATCACCGCGCGGCGTCCGGCGGCGTCGCCGCCCAGGCGGTGGACCAGCAGGCCCTCCTCGAGGATTTGGCCGACCGACAGGCGGGGGCTTAAGCTGCCATAGGGGTCTTGGAAGACCATCTGCATCTCGCGGCGCATCGGGCGCAGGGCGCCGGCGCTCATCGCCTGGATGTCGCGGCCCAGGAACACCACCGGGCCGTCGCTGTTCAGCAGGCGCAGCAGCGCGAGGCCCAGGGTGGTCTTGCCCGAGCCGCTTTCGCCGACCACGCCGACCGTGTGGCCCTCGCGCACCGCCAGACTGATCCCGTCGACCGCCTTGACGTGGCCGACCACGCGGCGCAGCACGCCCCCCTTGATCGGGAACCACACCTTCAGGTCGCGGGCCTCCATCACCACCGGCGCGTCGTCGGCCGGGCGGTTGGGCTTGCCGCGCGGCTCGGCGGCCAGCAGGCGCTGGGTATAGTCGTGGGCGGGGGCGCGGAACACGGTGGCGGCGGGGCCGTGCTCGACGATTTGGCCCCGGCTCATCACGCAGACCGCGTCGGCCATTTTGCGCACGATGCCCAGATCATGGGTGATCAGCAGCAAGGCCATGCCGAAGCGCCGCTTCAGATCGTCGAGCAGCTTCAGGATTTGCGCCTGGATGGTGACGTCCAGGGCGGTGGTCGGCTCGTCGGCGATCAGGATGTCGGGCTCGTTGGCCAGCGCCATGGCGATCATCACGCGCTGGCGCTGTCCACCCGAAAGCTCGTGCGGCAGGGCGCCCAGCCGGTCTTCGGCCTCGGGCAGGCCGACCAGACGCAGCAATTCGACGATGCGGTTCCGCAGCGCCTTGCCCGACAGGCCGCGATGCACCTCGAGCACTTCGCCGACCTGGCGGGCGATCGAATGCAGCGGGTTCAGCGAGGTCATGGGCTCTTGGAACACCATGGCGATGCGGTCGCCGCGCACCTCGCGCATCACCGGCTCGGGCGCGCCGACCAGTTCCCGGCCGGCGAACAGGATGCTCCCCGAGGGGTGCCAAGCGGCCGGATAGGGTAGAAGCTGCATCAAGGACAGCGCGGTGACCGACTTGCCCGAGCCGCTTTCGCCGACCAGGGCCAGCGTCTCACCCTTGTCCAGGGTGAACGAGACGCGGTCGACGGCGCGCGTCTCGGCCTCGCCATGGCCGAAGGAAACCGACAGGTCGGTGACGGACAGCAGCGTCATGGCCGGCTCTTGCGTGGATCGAAGGCGTCGCGCACCGCCTCGCCCACGAACACCAGCAGGCTAAGGATGACGGCGACCAGCACGAAGCCGGTGATGCCCAGCCAGGGCGCTTGCAGGTTCTCCTTGCCCTGGCGCAGCAGATCGCCCAGCGACGCCGAGCCGGGCGGCAGGCCCAGCCCCAGGAAGTCGAGCGCGGTCAGCGCCACGATCGAGCCGTTCAGGATGAAGGGGGTGAAGGTCAGGGTGGCCACCATGGCGTTGGGCAGAACGTGCTTCCACATGATCTGCGCGTCGCCCATCCCCAGGGCGCGCGCCGCGCGAACATAGTCGAAGTTGCGGGCGCGCAGGAACTCGGCGCGCACCACGCCGACCAGATTGGTCCACGAGAACAGCACCAGGATGGCCAGCAGCGACCAGAATCCCGGCACGATCACGCTGGACACGATGATCAGGATGAAAAGCTGCGGCAACCCGCCCCAGATTTCCAGGAAGCGTTGGAAGATCAAATCGACCCAGCCGCCGAAATAGCCCTGCACGGCGCCCGCCGCGACGCCGATCACCGACGACACCAACGTCAGCGCCAGCCCGAACAGGATCGACAGGCGCAGGCCATAGATCAGCCGCGCCGCCACGTCGCGCCCCTGGTCGTCGGTGCCCAAAAGATTGTCGGCCGAGGGCGGCGCCGGGGCCGGCACCGGCAGGTCGTAATTGATGGCGCGGTGGTCGTAGCGGATCGGCGGCCACAGGATCCAACCCTTCTCGGCGATGCGCTCGCGGATATAGGGGTCGCGGTAATCGGCGGTGGTCGGGAAATCGCCGCCGAAGGTGGTCTCGGGGTAGTTGGTCGCCACGGGGAAAAAGAACTGGCCGTCATAGCTCACCAGGAGCGGACGGTCGTTGGCGATCAGCTCGGCGCACAGGCTGGCCCCGAAGATCGCCAGAAAGATCCACAACGACCAGAAGCCGCGGCGATTGGCGCGGAAGTTCTTCAGCCGCCGCTCGGTCAGCGGCGTGATGCGCATGCCCAGGAAGCGGGCTTGGCGGCGGTCGGACATCAGCCGGCCCTCGCCTCGAAGGTGATGCGCGGATCGACCATGTGATAGGTCAGGTCCGAGACCAGATTCAGCAGCAACCCGATCAGGGTGAAGAAGTAAAGGGTTCCGAACATCACCGGATAGTCGCGGTTGACCACCGCCTCGAAGCCCAGCAGGCCGATGCCGTCCAGCGAGAAGATCACCTCGATCAGCACCGATCCGGTGAACAGGATGCCGACCAGCGCGCTGGGGAAGCCGGCGATGATCAGCAGCATGGCGTTGCGGAAGATGTGGCCGTACAGCACGCGCTGTTCGCTTAAGCCCTTGGCGCGGGCGGTCACCACGTACTGCTTGTTGATCTCTTCCAGGAACGAGTTCTTGGTCAGCATGACCAGCCCGGCGAAGCCGCCGATCACCATGGCGGTGACCGGCAAGGCCAGATGCCAGAAGTAATCGAGGATTTGGCGCCACCAGCTCAATTGGTCGAAGCCGATCGAGGTCAGGCCGCGCAGCGGGAACCAGGACAGGAACCGCCCGCCGGCGAACAAGACGATCAGCAGGATGGCGAACAAAAAGCCCGGCACCGCATAGCCGATGATCACCGCCCACGAGGTCGCCACGTCCATCGCCGAGCCGTCGCGCCGCGCCTTGGCGATGCCCAGCGGGATCGACACCAGATAGATGATCAGGGTGCTCCACAGCCCCAGCGAGATCGACACCGGCAGCTTGTCGAGGATCAGGTCGATCACCTTGCGGTCGCGGTAGAAGCTTTCACCGAAATCGAAGGTCAGATAATTGCCGATCATCTGGAAAAAGCGCACATGGGCCGGCTTGTCGAAGCCGAACTGCTTCTCGATCTCGGCGACGAAGGCGGGGTCCATTCCTTGCGCCCCGCGATAGGCGCCCTTCGGCCCCTGCACGCCGGAACGCGGCGCGGCCGCGCCGGCCTCGGACGAGCCGGCCCCCGAGATGCGCGAGGTCGCCTCGATCGCGGTGCCCTGCACGCGGGCCAGCATCTGCTCGACCGGGCCGCCGGGCGCCAGTTGGGCGAAGACGAAGTTGACCACCATGATCCCGAACAGGGTCAGGGGAATCAGCATCAGGCGGCGGGCGATGTAGGCGAGCATGCGGACCCTACGTCCGGCCGCGGCGGCGGCGGATCAGCATCAGGGCGACCACGATGACCACCGCCCCCAGCGTGACCCACACCCAGGGGCTCCGGCCCGGCGAATCGACGGCCGGCGTCGGCGAGGCCGGACCGGCCGGCTGGCCGGGCAGGGTGGCCTGGGCCAGGATCACGCCCTTGCGCAGGCCGGGCTTGGCCGGGGCCATGCCGGTCTTCATGGCGGCGCGGGGGGGCTTGATCCACCACGCGTTGAACTGCACCCCTTGCGCCGGCGTGACCGCCGGGCGGCCGAACTTGTCCCAATAGGCCACGCGGTCGTAATCGATGTGCCAATGCGGCACGACGTGGTGATGCCACAGCAGCACCCGGTCGAGCGCGCGGGTGCGCGCCACCAGGGTCTCGCGATCGGGCGCCGAGATGATCTTGGCGATCAGCGCGTCGACCGCCGGGTCCTTGACGCCGATGGTGTTGCGGCTGCCCTCGGTGGCGGCGGCCTCCGAGCCCCAGAATTCGGCCTGCTCGTTGCCCGGCGATTGCGATTGGCCCCACACGTCGACGATCATGTCGAAATCGAAGGCGTCGACGCGGTTCTTGTACTGCGCGGTGTCGACGGTGCGCACCGTGGCGACGATGCCCAGCCGTTCCAGATTGCGGGCATAGGGCAGGGCGATGCGTTCCCAGGTGGCGCTGTCGATCAGGATTTCGAAGGCGAAGGGCCGCTTTTGGGCGTCGAGCAGGCGGCCCGCCTCGATGGTCCAGCCGGCTTGGCGCAACAGGTCCAGGGCCTTGCGCAGGCCGTCGCGGATATTGCCCGAACCGTCGCTGCCCGGCGGCTGGTAGGTGGCGGTGAAGACCTCGGGCGGAACCTTGTCGCGCAAGGGCTCCAGCACCGCCAATTCGGCCGGCGAGGGCAGCCCCTCGGAGGCCAGTTCGGAATTCGAGAAGTAGCTTTCGGTCCGCGTGTACTGGCCATAGAACAGGTTCTTGTTGGTCCATTCGAAGTCGAAGGCGTAGGCCAGCGCCTGGCGCACGCGGGCGTCCTGGAACAGCGGCCGGCGCTGGTTGAAGACGAAGGCCTGCATGCCGGTCGGGCGGTCGTGGCCGATCTCCTCCTTCTTGGCGCGGCCTTCGGCCAGCGCCGGGAAGTCGTAGCCGGTCGCCCACTTCTTCGACTCGTTCTCCAGGCGCCAATCGTATTCGCCGGCCTTGAAGGCCTCCAGCGCCACCGTGGTGTCGCGGTAATAGTCGTAGCGGATGCGGTCGAAATTGTGCAGGCCGCGCGACACCGGCAGATCCTTGGCCCACCAGTCGGCGACCCGCTCATAGACCACGAAGCGGCCGGGCTCCAGCGACGCGACCCGATAGGGGCCGCTGCCCAGCGGCGCCTCCAGGGTGGTCTGGTCGAATTGCCGGTTCTCCCAATAATGCTTGGGCAGCACCGGCATCTGGCCGACGATCAGCGGCAGTTCGCGGTTGTCGCCGCCGTCGAAGGTGAAGCGCACGGCGCGCGGGCCGGTCTTCTCGGCCTTTTTCACGGCGGCGTAGTAGAAGCGGTACAGCGGCAGGCCCTTGGTCTTCAGGATATCCAGCGAGAAGATCACGTCCTCGACGGTGATCGGCTTGCCGTCATGGAAGCGCGCCTCGGGCCGCAGGGTGAACTCGACCCAGCTCCGGTCCTCGGGCACCCTTATGGTTTCGGCGATCAGCCCGTATTCGGTGAAGGGTTCGTCGGCCGAGCTGGTCAGCAGCGTTTCGAACATCATGCCGATGCCGGCCGCCGGCATGCCCTTGACGATGAACGGGTGCAGGCTGTCGAAGGTGCCGATGGCGTGCAGCCGCACCTCGCCGCCCTTGGGGGCGTTGGGATCGACATAGTCGAAATGCTGGAAGCCGGCCGGGTATTTCGGCTGGCCGTGCATCGCCAGCCCGTGCACCGGCGCCGGTTCGGCGGCCGCCACCGGCAGGGCGAACAGCAGGCAGGCGAGGGCTATGATCAATCTGGGCATGCGCTTCATCCCGTGGCGATCCTGTCCGACAGGGTGCGGCAACCGGCGATCCCGATCAAGCGTCGCCAAGCACCCTGACCAATTGCGCGTGCAGGGTGGGATCGCCGGCCGCCGCGACCCGACCATCCGAGCCAAGCCCCAGGGGCAAGCCGTTCCAGTCGGTCACCACGCCGCCCGCGCCTTCGATGATCGGGATCAGCGCGCAGTAGTCATAGGGCTTCAGCAAGGCCTCGACCACGGCGTCGACGAAGCCGCTGGCCAGCAGCGCGTAGGCGTAGCAATCGGCGCCGTAGCGCACCAGCTTGACCGAGCGGGTCAGGGCGGCCCAGCGCTCGCCGTCCGGCCCGATGAACATCTCGGGCATGGTGGCGTACAGGGCGGCGCGGCCCAGTTCGGGACAGGCGCGGGTGCGCACCGGCCGGCCGTTCAGGGTGGTCGGCCGCCCGGCGGCGCCGATCCAGCGCTCGCCAAGGATCGGCTGGTCGATCACCCCCAGCACCGGCTTGCCGCGATGCAAAAGCGCCACCAGCGTGCCGAACGACGGCTTGCCGGTGATGAACGCCTTGGTGCCGTCGATGGGGTCCAGCACCCACACCCACTCGGCGTCGGGGTTGCGCGAGCCGTGCTCCTCGCCGACGATGCCGTGGTCGGGATGGGTCGCCTCGATCAGCCGGCGCATGGCGCTCTCGGCCTCGCGGTCGGCGATCGTCACCGGGCTGTCATCGGCCTTGTCGAGCACGGCGACCGGCGTGCGGAAATGGGCGCGCACGATCGGGCCGGCGGCGTCGGCCAGCCGTTCGGCCAGGGCGACGAACTCGGCGGGGCAGGTCATCGCGGCAACGGCGGCGGGTTGGCGGTCAGGCTGCGCATATAGGCGATCAGCGCGGCGCGGTCGGCCGCCGCGGGAACGCCCGCGAAGGTCATCTTGGTGCCCGGCGCGAAGCCGGCCGGCTTGGTCAGGAAGGCGTCCAAATTCTCATAGCTCCAATTGCCCGGCTTGGCCGTCAGCGCCTCGGAATAGGCGTATCCGGGCTTGGCCGCGATGTCGGCGCCGACCATGTCGGCCAGATTGGGGCCGACCCGGTTGGGGGCGCCGGGATCGAAGGTGTGGCAGCTCGCGCATTTCTTGGCGACGGTCTTGCCCTCTTCGGGCTTGGCGGCGGCCAGCAGCGCCGGCATCGGCGGCTCGGGCTCGGCCTGGGCTGCCTGTTGCGGGGCGGCTTGGCCGGACGCGGCTGGTTCGGACGCGGCTTGTTCGGCCGGGGCCTCGGCCACCGCGACCGGTTTGGGACGCGGCACCAGAAGGTCGCCCACCATGTTCGAGACGACGGTCAATATCAGGGCGACCAGTATGGCGCCCGCGATCATCTGCGCTTTGATCGACACGCAAGACCTCCCTCGTCCTCGCCTGGCGCAGACTAGCGGGCAGGCGGTCGCCTGTCCAACCGTGCGTGGCCATTCGCGTTCGTGGTATCTGTGGGCATTCGACGCCTTTGGAGCAAGAGCATGCCGACCCCCGTCGTGGTGATTCCCGCCCGCCTCGCCGCCACGCGGCTGCCGGGCAAACCGCTGGCCGACATCCATGGCGAGCCGATGATCGTGCATGTCTGGCGCCGCGCCGTCGAGGCCGGCATCGGCCCGGTGCTGGTGGCCTGCGGCGACCAGCCGATCGTCGAGGCGATCTTGGCGGCGGGCGGCTGCGCGGTGATGACCCGCCCCGACCATCCCTCCGGCTCGGATCGGGTGTGGGAGGCGGTCCAGCGCTTCGACCCCGATGGGCGCTACGACGCGGTGGTCAATCTGCAAGGCGATCTGCCGACCCTCGACCCGGCGATCGTGCGGGCGGCGCTCGACCCGCTGGCCGAGCCGGCGGTCGACCTCGCCACCCTGATCACCCCGATCACCACCGTGGACGAGCGTCAAGCCGATGGCGTGGTCAAGGCGGTGGTCTCGCTGGCCGAGGGCCAACGGGTGGGCCGCGCCCTTTATTTCAGCCGCCACGCCGTGCCGTGGGGCGAGGGGCCGCTTTATCACCATATCGGGCTGTACGCGTGGCGGCGCGCCGCCCTGGCCCGCTTCGTGGCGCTGCCGCAGGGCGTGCTCGAACGGCGCGAGCGGCTCGAGCAGTTGCGCGCGCTTGAGAACGGCATGCGGATCGACGCCGCCCTCGTTGACACCGTGCCGCTCGGCGTCGATACTCCGGCCGACCTCGAACGCGCCCGCGTTCTGCTCTCCCGAGGTTGACTCACGCCATGCCCGAGACTTCGAATCCCCGCATCATCGCCTTCCAGGGCCAGCTTGGCGCCTATTCGCACCTCGCCTGCCGGACGGCCTATCCCGACATGACGCCGCTGCCCTGCGCGGCCTTCGACGACGCCTTCGCGGCGGTGCGCGAAAGGCGGGCGGGGCTGGCCATGATGCCGGTCGAGAACTCGGTGGCCGGCCGCGTCGCCGACATCCACCACCTGCTGCCCGAATCGGGCCTGCACATCATCGGCGAACATTTCCAGCGGGTGCATCACCATCTGCTGGCGGTGCCGGGCGCCCGGATCGAGGACATCCGGGTGGTGCGCAGCCACGTCCACGCCCTGTCGCAATGCCGCGACCTGATCCGCCGCCTCGGCATCCAGCCGGTGGTGGCCGCCGACACGGCGGGCGCGGCGGGCGAGGTGGCCGAAAAGGGCGATCCGGCGGTGGCGGCGATCGCCTCGGAACTGGCCGGCCAAATCCACGGGCTGGTGTCGCTCGAAGCCAATGTCGAGGACGCCCCCCACAACACCACCCGCTTCCTGATCATGGCGCGCGATGCGATCAAGCCGCCCGAGTCGCGCCCGGTGGTGACCAGCTTCGTGTTCCGGGTGCGCAACGTGCCGGCCGCGCTATACAAGGCGCTGGGCGGCTTCGCCACCAACGGCGTCAACATGACCAAGCTGGAAAGCTACCAAGTGGGCGGCCAGTTCGTCGCGGCGCAGTTCTACGCCGACGTCGAAGGCCACCCCGAGGAACGCAACGTCCGTCTGGCGCTCGAGGAACTCGACTTCTTCTCGCGCGAGGTGCGCATCCTGGGCGTCTACCCGGCGCACCCCTTCCGCTTCAAGAACCGCGAGGCGCAGGACGAGGATTGATCCACCCGTCACGGCCGGCGGCCGCGGTGGATGCCCGTGTTGTCAAGCACGGGCATGACGGACACCTACCGCCGGAACTCGCCCGGCCGGGCTTTGACTTCGACCGGCTTGGCGCGCACCGGGCGCCAGGCGCCGTTGACGCGTTCCCAGGGCAGCGGGTTGCCCAGGAAGCGTTCGGCCTGCTGGCGGATGGCGTTGGCCGAGAAGGGCTTGGCGACCACGCCGTGATAGCCGGCGTCCAGCGCCGCCTTGATCTTGCCCACGCTGCCATCGGCGGGGATCAGGATGCCGACCGCCTGCGGGCAGGGCGAATCCGAGGCGCCGCGCAGCATGCGCATCATTTCGATGCCGTCCAGCGGACTCATGCCGTCGTCCGAGAAGACGATGTCGACCGAGGTGCGCAGCATGTTCACCTCTTGCAGGAAGTGCGCGCCGTCCGAGGCCTCGATCACTTGGGCCACGCCAAAGCCGCGCAGGATGGTGCGCAGGGTGCGGCGCATCTCGACGCTGTCGTCGACCACGCCGACCGAGACCTTGGTCCAGTCGACCTTGACCGCCGGGCGCGGCGCGGCGGCCACCGGCTCGGCCTTGACGAGCGAGCGGACGTGGCTGGCCAGCTTGGTGTCGGTGTTCTTGATATGGCCCATCAGCCACATGCGCAGGAACTTCACCAGATCCATGCGGGTGGCTTGGCCGGCGCGGTAGGCGTTGCGGTTGTCGACGTAAAGCTTGAGCAGGAGCGCGTGCTCCTTCTTGTGGTTGGCGGCGTCGCCGTAGCTGGTTTCGGCCATCAGGGATTCTTCGCGCGCGAAGTGCTCGGCGGTGTAGATGCCCAGCGTGTCCATCACGTTGCCGATCGCCTGGGCGTCGTCGTCCGAGGCCTCGAAAAGCTCGTTCAGGCACTGCACCAGCGTGCGATGATCGTCGTCGATCATCTCGTTGCCGACCAGCAGCGAATCATCCCAAGGCATATAGGTCATTGCCACTCTCCCCTGATGCTCCCGCGCCGCATCATGGGACAGTCGTGGCAAAGTTCGCAAGTGGTCAGGGCGCGAAATCGGGGCTCAGAACCCAGGCCACGACGGCCCGGCGTTCCCGTTCGCCGAATTCATGGGCGAAGGACGGCATGCCGCGAAACCCGAATGTGACCCGGTTGTAAACGAATTGCGGCTCATAGCGCGACGGGCGCAGCCGCGGCGCCTTGCCCGGATAGGCTTGGCGGCCGTGGCAGAACACGCAACGCCGCTTCCAGACCTCCGCGCCCAGCGCGACCACCTCGGGGTCTTCAAGGAATTCCTTGGTGAATTCGACACGGGGCGGCGTGGTCACGGCGGCGGCCTGATCGTCCGCCGCGGCGGTGATCGGAACCAGGACCGCCGCCGCCAGGACGAGCGTGCGCATCACGGCCGCTCGGCGACCGCCGGATCGGCCGGCACCAGCCGGAAGATGCGATCCAGCCCGCCCACCGGCCCGGTGGTCAGCGAGGTGGTGACGTAGACCTCGCCGGCATTGTCCTGGCCGAAGCCCAGAATGTAGGGAAGCTCGCCCTCCCACCCCTCGACGCGGACATCCTCGGCCTTCCAGCCCTCGGCGGTGGGGCGGGCGGCGAACAGGCTGCCCTGGTGGGCGGCGAAGCTGCGACTCCAGTCGCCGAAGAAATAAAGCCCCCGCCAAGGCTCGTGCGAGCCGCGATAGACGTGGCCGCCAGTGATCGACAGGCCCTTGCAGTCGGGCGTGACGTTGCAGTTGCGGTATTCGATCACCGGGTCGACCAAGCCGGCCTGATCGCAGTTGGCGGGATGGGTGTTGGGGTTGAGATAATCGAAGCAGTGGCGGCCTTCCTTGATCCGCCAACCGTAGTTGCGGCCCCGCTCGACCACGTCGACCTCCTCGAAGCTGTTCTGGCCGACGTCGGCGCAGATCAGCGCGCGGTCGCCGCCCATGTCGAACGAGCAGCGCCACGGGTTGCGGAAGCCCGACGCCCAGATTTCCGGCAGCGCCTCGGGATCGTTGACGAAAGGATTGTCGGCCGGGATGCCGTAGGGCCGGCCGGCATCGACGTCGACGCGCAGGATTTTGCCGTGCGCCTTGGTCATGTCCTGGCCGTTGCCGGTGGCCGGCGTATGGCCGATGCCCCAGTCGTTGGCGTAGCCGCCGTCGCCGGTCGAGATGTACAGCATGCCGTCGGGGCCGAAGCCGATCCAATGGCCGTTGTGATTGAACTGCGGCCATTCGAGGGCGTGGACGATGCGCTCGCTGGTCGGGTCGGCGATGTTGGGGTCGTCCTTCGAGACGGTGTATTCGGCGACGTAATTGGTGTGCGAATACCACAGATAGGCGTCCATTCCGGCGTCGCCGCGCAATCTGCCGCTATAGGCCACGTAGAAACGCCCGTTCTCGCGGAAATTGGGATGGAAGGCGAGCGACAGCAGGCCCCGCTCGTCGAAATCGGGCTTCAAGTCGATCAGGCGGTGGCGGATGTTCAGGAACGGCTCGTCGGCCGGCCTGCCGTCCTCGCCCAGGATGCGGATGGTGCCGATCTGCTCGACGACGAAGCGGCGCCGGTCGCCGGGCGGCGAGACGATCATCAGGGGCGCGGTCAGCCCCTCGGCCACCGGCTCCAGGCGTACGGTGATTTCGGCGGTGGCGGGCGCGGCCCAGGCCGCCGCCAGCAGCATGGCCGAGACGAAAGCGATGGGCTTCATGGCCTGACGTCCCTCCAGTTGTTCCTGGTCGGATGTCATGCCGAACGCCTCGGCCGGCAATGAGGTTTGAGGTGGTAACCTGTCGGGATGGGCGGCCGACCACCGAGGAAGGGTGGCCGGCCGCGGAGGCTCAATCCTTGCGGAAGTCCTCGTGGCAGGCCTTGCAGGCGCCGGCCAGCGTCTTGAAGGCGTCGCGCGTCTCGGCCTTCTCGCCGGCCTTGGCGGCCTCGGCCATGGCCACGGCGGCGGTGTAGGCGTTCTTGCCGGCCTTGTCGAACTTGGCCCGCTCGGTCCAGATGTTGTCCTTGGCCTTGGTCTCGCCCTTGTCCGAGCCGGGCGGGAAGGCGTCGCCCAAATGCTGGAAGGCGGTCAGCACGCCGTTGGCGTGGTAGGTCAGGTTGTCGACCGGGCCGCCCTTGGCCGCCAGGATCGAGCGCAGGCCCGTCATGTGGCCGGCCGCCACCTTGTAGATGCCTTGGCGGTGCAGGATGGTGGCGTTGTTCTCCTCGGCGCGCGCCTCGAAGGCTGCGGCGGACAGCGTGACGGCGGTGGCGAGGGCCGCGAAGGCCAGCGTCTTGATCATTGGGAAATCCCCCTCGGATGACGAATCACGGCGCGACTGTAAGGCCTGGCGGTGGCGCGCGAAACCTCCGCGTTTGACGACGCACCGTTTCCTCATTCGAAACGATCGGGTCCGATCTTGTCGGCCGGCCGGCCCCACCCCATCTGGATGCCATGCGCCGAAGACGGAAAGCCTTGCCGCTCCTGTTGACCGAGTTGGCCTTGTCCTCGTGGGAGACGATCGCCCATCGCTCGGCGATGATGGCGTCGGGGGCCTGCTCGGACCGCGAGTATCGCCGCATGGTCGAGGAGAAGATGCGCGCCGCGCGACAAAGCGCCGCCGCCCTGGTGTCGGGGGCGACGGGCGCCGCCCTGATGACCCGCGCGCTGCGCCCCTGGCACGCCGGGGCGACCCGCAACGCGCGGCGGCTGCGCAAACGCAAATCCGTCGCGGTCAGGCCGGCTCGACCACGTTGAACGAGCCGGCGTGGTGGTCCAGCGCCGACAGGGTGCCCCGCTCCATGTCGAACCACCAGCCATGAAGGGCGATCTCGCCGGCCCGCTCGCGCTCGGCGATCCAGGGAAAGCTGCGCAGGTTCTCGATCGAACGCATGATGCCGGCCTGCTCGACGTGGCGCTCGTCATGCGCCGCGTGGCCGCCGCCCTCGCAGGCCGCCAGCGAGATCCAGGGCGTGATGAATTCCCGGTCCACCGGGCGCCCCCGCGCCGCCTCGCACAAGGCGTGGATGCCGCCGCACTGGGAATGGCCCAGCACCACGATGTCGGCGACCCCCAAGTCGCGCACGGCGAATTCCAGGGCGGCGCTGGTGCCGTGGTAATGGCCGTCCGGCTGATAGGGCGGAACCAGATTGGCGACGTTGCGCACCACGAACACCTCGCCCGGCTCGGCGTTGAACAGGATGGCGGGATCGACCCGGGAGTCCGAGCAGGCGATCACCAACAGGCGCGGCCTTTGCCCCTTGCGGGTCAGTCCCTCGAACAATTCCGGGCGTTGTTCGAAGTAGGTCGCCCGGAAAACCCGGAAGCCGGCGAGCAGTTTGTCTATTGTTCGCATGAGGGCCGCCAAATTGGTCCGCGAGTGGTTGGAATCAATACCACGAAAGCTGGCTTGCCGCACGGCGAAACCGCCACCCTGGTCGCACGCGCGTTCCTCGGCCGGGCGGGGGGTCGCGCGTTGTGGGTAGTGCTCGATGCGGCGCCCGTCATACTTGACTCATCGGCCGGAACAGGCCATATTTTGTCGATCGATGGACGGACAGACTACTTGTCTTCGCGCTGGGTAAATCCGCGCCACCCAGACAATCTTCTCCCCGAAATTGCGACTTCGACTGTCCGCATGCGCGGGCACGTTCACTCATGTCTACGAAGGGGTTTTCCCTATGACCACGGGAACTGTGAAATTCTTCAATGCCCAGAAGGGCTTCGGCTTCATCACGCGCGACGACGGCGGCGACGACGCCTTCGTTCACATCAGCGCGCTGGAGCGCTCGGGCATCAGCGACCTGCGCGAAGGCCAGAAGGTCGGCTTCGATCTGGTCGTCGACCGCAAGGGCGGCAAGATGGCCGCCGACAATGTGAAGATCCTGGGCTGATTTCTTCCGCCCGATCGGACCGCATTGGAGGACATCATGGCCAAAGGCCAGCTGCGCAGTAACCGGGAAGCCAAGAAGCCGAAGAAGAAGAAAGAGGCCGTTGCGACCACGGTAGTGGATTACAAGGGCATTTCGGCATCCAGCGAACCGGCGAAGAAGAAAAAGGGCTAAGGCGCCCGGATGTCCTTGGTCAAGGCTTTGGCCCCGACATGGCGTTGCCCCTTCAGGGCGCCCATGTCGGGGCTTTCGCTTGTCTGGGGTCAAGCGCCCTGCCCCAGAGTCATCGACAGGCCCCCATCGATGGTGAAGGTCTGGCCGCTGACGTAGTCGGCGTCCTCGGACGCCAGATAGACCGCCAGCCGGGCGATCTCGCGCGGTTCGGCCGCCCGTTTCCAGGGAATGTTTTGAACCTGCTCCTCGCGCGCCCGCGCGTCGTCGATGGCCCGCTGGTTGAACGCAGTCAGCACCATGCCGGGCGCGATGTTGTTCACGTTGATGCGGTCGGGGGCAAGCTCGAGGCAAAGCGTGCGCGTCAGGTTGCGCAATCCGCCTTTCGACGCGTCGTAGCCGGCCGAGCCGGCCCGCGGGATGTCCTGGTGGATCGAGGTGACGTTGATGATCTTGCCCCTGCCTCCCGCCCGGCGGCGCATCTGGATGAACCGCCGACAGCACAGGAACGGGCCGTAAAGATTGGTCCGCAACACGTCGTCCCAATCCTCGATCGGCATGTCGGCGACCTGCGTGCCGGTCGAATTGAGCGCCGCGTTGTTGACGAGGATGTCGGGGAGCCCAAGCTTTTCCTCGGTGTCCCGGAAAAGACGCTCGACCTCGCCGGGCTGGCGCTGGTCCAGCCGGACGACGATGGCGCGGCGGCCGGTCGCCTCGATCATCGTCCGGGTGTGGTCGGCGCCGCCGCGGTCGCGGAAATAGGTGACGGTCACGTCCGCCCCCTCCTCGGCGAAGGCCACGGCGGTCGCTTGGCCGATGCCGGAATCCGATCCGGTGACGATGGCGATCTTGCCCTTGAGCATGTCGGTCATTCTTCCCTCCAGGTGGCCATCGCGCTTTGAACGCGGACGGAGCGGCAAGGTTCGCGCCGCCCTCCGCCGGGGCGGAACCTTGGGACGCCTTGCCCCGTTGGCTCTTGGGGCGGCCGGTGGGAGCGAAGCCATGAGGGAAATCGTCGTGGTCACCGGGGCGTCGGCCGGCGTGGGTCGCGCCGTCGCCCACGCCTTCGCCCGCCGGGGCGCCCGCATCGGGCTGATCGCGCGCGATGCCCGCGCCCTCGAAGAGGTGCGCGGCGAGGTCGAGCGCCTGGGCGGCCAGGGGCTGCCGCTGCCCGCCGACGTCGCCGACGCCGCCCAAGTGGAAAGCGCCGCCGAGCGCGCCGAGCGTGAACTCGGCCCCATCGACATCTGGGTCAACGACGCCATGGCGACGGTCTTCGCGCCGTTCGACGCCATCACGCCCGAGGAATTCCGCCGCGCCACCGACGTCACCTATCTGGGCTATGTCCACGGGACCATGGCGGCGCTGAAGCGGATGAAGCCGCGGGACCGGGGGACCATCGTCCAGGTCGGCTCGGCCTTGGCCTATCGCTCGATCCCGCTGCAATCGCCCTATTGCGGCGCCAAGGCGGCGATCCGCGCCTTCACCGACTCGCTGCGCTGCGAGTTGCTGCACGATCGCGCCCAAGTGCGCCTGACGATGGTCCATCTTCCGGCCGTCAACACCCCGCAGTTCGATTGGGCGCTGACCCGCATGCCGGGCAAGCCGCGTCCGGTCGCCCCCGTCTACCAGCCCGAACTGGCGGCGCGGGCGATCGTCTGGGCGGCGGGCGCCGGGCGGCGCGAGGTGTTGGTCGGGCCGGCCACCGTCCTGGCCATCTGGGCCAACAAGTTCGCGCCGGGCCTGATCGACCGCTATCTGGCCCGCACCAACTATCAGGCGCAACAGCGCTCGCGGCCGGCCTCGCCCGCCGCGCCGTCCAACCTGTTCCAGACCGTGGGCGCCGGGCACCGCACGCGGGGATCGTTCGACGACGAGGCGCGCGAGGACAGCCTGCAATGGACGTTGTCGCGCCATCGCCGCTGGCTGGCCGCCGGGGCGGTCGCGCTGGGCCTCGCCGCCCTGGCGCTTAGTCGTCCTGGCCGCGCCGGTGGGAGGGTCCGCCCGACGAGGTGAGGTTGTGGGCGGTGTTGACCAACGACACATGGGAGAACGCCTGCGGGAAATTCCCCACCTGCCGGCCCAGGCGAGGGTCGAACTCCTCGGCCAGAAGGCCCACGTCGTTGCGCAGCGACAGCAGGTGCTCGAAGACCGCCAGCGCCTCGTCGCGCCGCCCCATCATCTCCAGAACGTCGGCGTACCAGAACGAGCAGGCGAGGAAGGCGCCCTCGCCGGACGGCAGGCCGTCGACCTCGACGGCGTTGCGATAGCGGTGGACCAGCCCGTCCTCCAGCAGATCCCGTTCGATCGCGGCGACGGTCTTCCGGACGCGCGGATCGTCGCAGGGAAGGAAGCCCACCAAAGGCATCATCAGCAGCGCCGCGTCGGTCTCGGTGGCGCCGTAATACTGCGCGAACATCTCGCGGTCGGCGTTCCATCCATTGCGGCTGACATCGTCATGGATGGCCCGCCGCAGGTCGCGCCAATGGTCGAGATCGCCGGCCAGCCCGAACCGCTCGGCGTCCTTGATCGCGCGATCCATCGCGACCCAGGCCATCACCTTCGAGTGGGTGAAGTGCCGCTTGGGGCCGCGCACCTCCCACAAGCCCTCGTCCGGCTCGCGCCAATGGCCTTCGAGGAAGTCGAGGAACGCCTTCTGGAGATCCCACATCTCGGGGTGCGGGTCGAGATCCATGGCGCGCCCCACATGGAAGGCGTCCATCATCTCGCCGAAGACGTCCAACTGGCGCTGGCGCCGCGCCTCGTTTCCCACCCGCACCGGCGCGCTTCCCTCATAGCCGGCCAGCCAGGGGACACTCCACTCCGGCATCATGGCTTCGCCGGCCAGTCCGTAAAGCGCCTGAAGCGCGCGCGGCTCGCCCGCGACGGCGCGCAACAGCCACTCCCGCCACGCATGGGCCTCGTCGACGAAGCCCGAGGTCATCAGCGAGTACAGGGTGAAGGTGGCGTCGCGCAGCCAGCAGAACCGATAGTCCCAATTGCGCACCCCGCCGATCCGTTCCGGCAGCGAGGTGGTCGGGGCGGCGACGATGCCGCCGGTCGGACCATAGGTGAGCGCCTTCAGGGTGATCAGCGAGCGGACCACCGCGTCGCGCCAGCGCGCCCCGCCGCGGTATTGGGACGCCCATCGCGTCCACCAGTCGAGAGTGGCGGCCAGGCCGGCATCGGGGTCGAGCCGCCCGGTATACGCGTCCTGCGACGGGTGCCAGGCCATCACGAAGGCGACGGCCTCGCCCGCCGCCACGGTGAACTCGGCGCGGGCCAGACGGTTGTCGGCCTCCACCGGCACGGGGGCGTGGACATGCACCGCGTCCGGCCCGGCGATGGCGGTCAGCGCGCCGTCGTGGCGGCGGACCCAGGGCGCCAGCCGGCCATAGTGGAAGCGCAAGGCCATGTCCGACCGCATGGGGACGCGCCCGCCAAGCCCGGTGACCTGGCGGACCAGATCCACCTGATGGTCGGTTCGCGAGAT
>JADGAL010000259.1 GCA_015232025.1 Alphaproteobacteria bacterium | reverse complement strand
CTCCGAGAGACCGCCGCGACCAAGCCATCCGGATGTGCTTCAGGCCGCGCGGCTCGACGGCGCCGTTGGCGAGCGTGCTGGCGAGGGACAGGGTCTTGGTCAGGCCGCGCAAGGCGCCCGGCTTGGCGGCGATCTGCTCCAGAAACGCGATCTCGTCGGGGTCCGTGATGCCCCAGGCGCCGATCATCTCGGCGATGTCGCCCTTGGCTGGCTGTGATTGGGTCATCCGCATGCCGACCCGCGAAAAAAGCTGCGCGAACTGCGCCTTGCGGCCCTCGCCGTCCAAGCGCGAGTACACCGCCTCGTTGCCGACCAGGGCGATGCCGAGCGACCACCGATCGTGCAGGGAGCGCAACAGGTCGAGGGCGGCGGTCGACAGGTGCTGTGCCTCGTCGACGATCAGCAGCCCCTCCTTGCCCTGGATCTTGCGGCCCACCGCGCGGGCCAGCTCGGTGGCCGAGCGTTCGGTCACATCCATCGCGTGGCACAGCTCGCGCAGCATGGTCGATACGCCCGCGGTCGATGGGTCCATGGTGGCCATCCAGACGTTCGGGACGTTCTTCGCGTAGTGCTCGCAGGCGGTGGTCTTGCCGACCCCGGCGCCGCAGGCGATCACGCTGATATCGGGCGCCGTGTGCGCGTATTGCAGTATGGCCAGGATCCGCTCGGCGGTCGGCGTCATGCGGAAGCCGGGTGCCTTGACCATCGCCGCCGTCATGATTTTGCGGACCTCGCGAGCGGACAGCCACTTCGCGACGTCCTCGGTCACTCGGCCGTTGTTGCCGTTGTATTTCCCTTCAAGCCAAGCGGCGAAGGTGGTGTAGGCCACGCCGGCTTGACGAGCGGCATCGGTCTTCGTCAGGTTTTCGCGGGCGATGACCGAGCGCGCCTGGGCGCGCAGCGCGTCCTCGGTGTCGGACGGCGAGGTCGGTTCCGTGGTCGGCGTCTCGGTTGTGGCGAGTGGGAGGTTCATGGTAATAGCCTTTCGTTCTGGTCACAGACAAAGGGGCGCGTTCCGCTGGCGGCGGGCGCGCCCCAACTTCATTCGACGGGGCGCAGCAAGGCCGCACCCCGCGCGAATGCGGCGAAATCGAATGTCGCGGCCGGCTCCGCGGCGTCGGCCGGTGCGGGCTTCAGCGCCAGGGCGCCCGCCGTGCCGAACATCGGTCTGACCACCTTGGCCTCGGGCTTCGTGGGCGCCTCGGGTTCGGGGGTCAGGGCGACGACGTCGCGCATGCTCATCGTGGTTTCGACGGCGGCCAGATCCCGGCCGGCCTTGTTCCACCGCCGGACGGCGCGGCCGTGGGTGTTGGCGTCGTCGGCGCTGAGATAGCCGCTGTTGACGATCACCGGCGCCGTGCAGACGAAGCTGCCGTCCAGCCGGTAGACGTGAACCGGCTGGTGCAGTTTGTCGGGGTCGAAGCGCAACACCACCTTCTTGCCGATCAGGCCCACCAGGGCCTCGTGCCAATAGCGGTTGCCGTGCAGTTCGACCTCGCCGGTCGGCTTGCGGCAGGTGACGCCCTCGGCGGCCAGCAACAGCAGCCGGCGCTTTTCCTCGGGCATGCCGTGGGCGGTGCGGATCGGCGCCTTGGCGTAGCTTTCGGCGAACACTTCGGCGCGCGAGCGGCCCTGGCCGTTGGCGAGGTTCAAGGCGGGCTCGTTGTTGAACCGATCGATCTCGCGCTGGACGATCGGGACCAGATCGGCCAGGGGAATGGCGCGCTTGCCGTAATTGGCGGGCTTGTTGAGCGGGTTGTTGCCGGTATAGGCGCCCGCGCATTCCGGCGCCTTCGAGATGTAGCGGGCCAAGGTGCCAAAGGCGCGTTCGATCGGCTTCGACTGGCCGTGCCGGACCTTGGTGAAGCGCACCTCGGTGCCGATCAACTGGAACACGCCGACCGGATCGTCATCCCTGATCTTGAACCGGCGCCGATAGCGGCTTTGCCCGGTGTTGGTCTTGTCGGCCGCCGCCATGGTGTTGTCGGCGGACACGATGTTGGCGATGCCATGGGTTGTGACACAATCGCAATAGGCCAGCCGGAAGCCGAGGGCGTTCTCGCAGGTGTCCAGCCGCCACGAGACGATCATGCCGGAATAGACGTCCTGGAAGGCCAGCAGGAAGGCGCGCGACACGGAGCCCTTCAGCCATTCGACGAACAGGTCCAGCTTGTGGCCGTCGTAGTTCAGGACTTCGAGCGCGTGCAGCGACGACTTGTCGCGCCGTTCGGCCGGGTACAGCCGCTCGTAGGCCTCTTGGCCCTTGCGCTTCAGCACGATGACGCGGTGGTCGATCTCGCGGGCGATCTTGCGCTGCATGGTCTTCAGGCTGGGAATCGTCCAGCCGTGCTCGGCGGCGAGGTCCTTGAGGCGCAGGTGGCATTCGGCGGCGGTCGGCTCCTCCTCCCGCAGATAGAGGGTCTTGAACGCCTCCCAGGCTTCCGGGGTGATCTCGACGGTCTTCCGCCGGCCGCAATGGTGGTTGATCAGGTGCGGGAGCCAGTCTTCCTTGGCGATCCCGGCCACCAGCTGGTACCACTTCCAGATCGTCGAGCGGCCCTCGCCGTGCTCGAGACCGATTTCGGTCAGCGCGTCTTCCTTACGCTTGCCCTGCATCACCGCCTCTTCGACCTTCAACAGGATGTCGAGGCGGCGGCACGCCACCGCCTTCTGGGCGTCGGTGCGGGCGTCGTAGAAGCGCCAGGCCTCGTCGCGGGCGATCACCTGGCGGCGCGCCTTGCGGTCGGCGGTCGGATCGGGCGGGGCGGGCTGGTGGCGGGCCTGCCACTGGACCTGGAGATGGGCGGGAAGCAGGCGATAGTGATAGACGAAGCCCCGGCCGGCCGGGCGCCACAGGCCCCGCGGGTTGGCCTTGCCGGCCCGGTGGTGTTCGGCGCGCCAGCCCTTCTCGCGCACCTGCTTGTTGAAGGCCTGGACCGTGATCCCCATGGCCTTGGCCATCGCCTCGGTCGACAGCCAGCGCCAGTCCTGGTCGGAACGGCCGGTCATGGCGCCCCCTTCCACTTGCGGCGCAGCATGCGCTTGCGCGCCACCGCCTGTTCGATGGCGTCGTCGCACATGGCCTCCTCGGCCGCCGCGACGAAGCGTTCGGGCAGGACCGCGAACCCGAACAGGTCGGGAAGGATCGACAGCAGGCGCCAGTCTTGGGTGGCGTGGATCAAGGCCGCGAAGCGCAGCACGTTGACGATGTGGTCGATCCGCGCCTCGGAGACATACGCGTTGAGGGTGTTCTCGCTGACCGCCTCGCCCAGATATTGGGTCATCCGCTCGGCCACCTGGGCGCGGCTTAGGCCGCAGTCCTTGAGCGCCATCGCCATGGCGCGGCAGAACTTGGCGTTCAGGGTGGCGGCCCGCAGTTCCTCGCGATAATGCGGGCGCGGCGGCTCGGGCGGCTTCCAGGCCAGCAGGTCCGACGTGCGGCGATCGCGCGGGTCGCGGACCATGGCCTTTATGCCCTCCCGCAAGGTGCCGGCCGGCCGTCGCCCAGGGGAGGCGTGACGGCCGGCCGGGCTTCCCCTACACTGCGATCACCACAACCAACAGTGAGGGAAAGATCATGAGCATCCAACGAGGCTTGCGTATCACCGGGATCGATCGTGGAGCCATCTTGCCTGACGCCGGTGAACGAGAGGGGACCGTCAGCTACGTTGTCCACTTCGCTCTCGGCTGGGGCGAGAATGGGGTCTCTCTCGACATCCACGTATCGACGCGCGAGGGCTGGCAAACCGCGGTCCATTTGGCCTGCGAGCAGGTCAAGGAACTGGCGGCTTGGCTTGGAGTGGCTGCCGAGCGTGAGAAGTCCGGTCCCCATATCAGCGTTCTCTACTAGGCTGTTGCCGAACTGACGAAGCAATCCCGGAGAACCGACCATCGCTCGGCGCTCATGGGAACCTTCAGCAGCTTCAGTGCCAGTGCGAAGTCTTGGTACGAGACGTTCGCGAGGTGGGCGTGCTTGACCATGTCGTGGATCAGCTCGACCTCCTCGCGGCTCGTCCCTTCCTGCTCCCTTTTCATCATGCCGCCTCCTCGACCAACTTGCCGGCCAGGGCCTCGGCCACCAGGGCGCGCAGCTCGACCAGATCCTCTTCGCGCATTTGCGCCACCCAGGCCTTACGGCCCGGCCGCATGGCGCGGTTCCAGGCGCGGCGCAGGGCGTCGACTTTCTTTTGCCGGTCGTCGCTGAGCGGATCGGCGGCGTTGGCGAGCTTGGCGCGCGCCTCGGCCACCGTCTTCGCCACGCCGGACAGCAGCAGATCGACCACGGCGGCGCGCTCGTCCTCGGGGGTGGCGACCAGCGCCAGCAGCGCCGCTTGGTGCTTGGCCAGCCAGGTGCCGGCCAGCCGGTCGCGGAGGTCGGCGGACAGGCCGGCGATCCGCTTGGCGCGCGCGATCGTGCGTGGGGTGATCCCGCATCGCTCGGCGGTGTTTTGGCAAAACGACACGATGTCGTCTTGCCTCTTTTTGCCGCCGGTGTACTGGTTGCCGCGGGCGCCGCCGTGGCCGGCCTGGGGGTTCAGGCGCAGATAGACCCGCTCCCGCTCGGCCAGGAAAACCGCCCGGTCCAAGGGGTTGAGTTCGTTGCGCTGGATGTTTTCGTCGATCTCCAGCAGCCGCGCCTCGTCGGCGGTGGCGTTGAAGACGAAGGCGCTGATATGCGTCCAGCCCAGGATGTGCGCGGCCCGCAGGCGATGGCCGCCGGCGATCAGGCGGTAAAGGCCGCCCTTGAGCTGGATCTCGATCGGTTGCCGCAGATGGCCGGTGTCGGCGATGTTTTCGGCCAGAAGCCGCGCCCGATCCTCGTCGATCGCGCGCAGCCGGTCCGAGTCGTCGATCTCGTTCAGCGCGATGGTGCGTAGGCCCAGATGCCTCATCGCGCACCCCCCTTCCGGCCGGGTGATGCCACTGTCTGGTGCA
>JADGAL010000258.1 GCA_015232025.1 Alphaproteobacteria bacterium | reverse complement strand
CGCGCGGGGTGGTGGACTTGCAGCGTGGGCCGGGCATTGTTTCGCCTATCTTGACGGGGAAGCGGGTGCGGATATTAATCCGTCCGCATGCGCCGCGTCATCCTGTTCAACAAGCCCTTCGACGTCCTGTGCCAATTCACCGACCGCGATTCCGGGCGCGCGACCCTGGCCGACTGGGTGGACGTGCCCGGAATCTACCCGGCCGGGCGGCTTGACCGCGACAGCGAGGGGCTGGTGGTGCTGACCGACGACGGCCCGTTGATCGCGCGATTGACCCAGCCACGACACCACGCGCCCAAGGTCTATCTGGCCCAGGTCGAGGGCATTCCCGACGCCCAGGCCCTGGCCGCCCTGACCCGCGGCGGCGTTCTCCTGAAGGACGGCCCCACCCTGCCCGCCCCGGCCCGCCGGGTCGACGAGCCGGATTGGCTGTGGCCGCGCGACCCGCCGATCCGCTTCCGCGCCGCCATTCCCACCGCCTGGATCGAGATCACCCTGCGCGAGGGCCGCAACCGTCAGGTCCGCCGCATGACGGCGGCGGTCGGCCTGCCCACCCTGCGCCTGATCCGCGCGCGGGTCGCCAACTGGGCCTTGGACGGCTTGGCGCCGGGTGAATGGCGGGATGCGCCCTAATTCCTGGGGGCGGGAAGCGTGAAGTGGAAGGTGGTTCCCTCGCCGGGGATCGAGTCGAGCCAGATGTCGCCGCCCGCCCGCTCGACGATCTTCTTGCACACGGCGAGGCCGATGCCGGTCCCCTCGTATTCGCTGCGGGCGTGCAGGCGCTGGAAGATGCCGAACACCCGATCGCGGTACTGTGGATCGATGCCGATGCCGTTGTCCGCCACCGAGACCGTCCAGAATTCCGGGCTGGTGCGGCGCGCCGAAATGGCGACCAGCGGATCGCGGCCCGCCGCCCGGTATTTGAGGGCGTTGCCGATCAGATTTTGGAACAGCCGGACAAGATCGCCGCGCACGCCCGCGACGGTGGGCAGGTCGTCGGCCACGGTCACGGTGGCGTGCGATTCGGTGATGGCCGGGGTGAGGAAATGCACGCATTCGGCGATGGCCGAGGCGAGCGCGACCTGTTCGACGTCGGTCTCGGCCTGGCCGACGCGGGCGTATTCCAGCAGGCTTTGGATCAGGGCGTTCATGCGCTTGGCGCCGTCGATGGCGAAGCCGATGTAATCGCGCATGTCGTCGCTGATATCCGGCCCCAACCGCCGTTCGATCATCGCGACGTAGTTGGTGACCATGCGCAGCGGCTCGCGCAGATCGTGCGACGCGAGCCAGGCATAGCTTTCCAGATCGGCGTTGGACCGCTTCAGCGCCTTGGCCTGCTCGTGAAGCCGCCGGTTGGCCTCTTCCAGCATGTCGGCGGCCCGCTTGCGCTCGGTGACGTCCTCGGTCACCGTGACGAAGTAAAGGGGCCGACCGGCGCCGTCGCGCGCCAGGGCCATGGTCACGCGGACGTCGAGAATCCGCCCGTCCCGCAGGGTGTGGCGGGTCTCCCAGGAATCGGAGTTCTTCTTGCCCGCCAGAATGGCCTGGATTCTGGCGGCGTCCTCGGCGTGATTGGCGGTCGGCGTGAACGCCCGCCAATCGGCCATCAGAATCTCGTCACGCTTGACCACCAGGGTGTCGCACAGGCACTGGTTCGCCTCCAGCCAAGTCCCATTGGGCGCCATGATCGACATGCCGACCGCCGCCTGCTGGAAG
This sequence comes from Alphaproteobacteria bacterium, assembly GCA_015232025.1. Classification (GTDB taxonomy): domain Bacteria; phylum Pseudomonadota; class Alphaproteobacteria; order Rhodospirillales; family Magnetospirillaceae; genus JADFZP01. The sequence goes on along the minus strand of JADGAL010000258.1, from coordinate 3,258 downwards.
ACGTTGCGGAAGCGCTCGGCCATCGCTTGCAACTCGGCCCGGGCGTCCTCTTGCTCGTCGAGCAGCGCGTTGAACACCGAGCAGACGGTGCCGATCTCGTCGTCGGCCCGCACCATGGCCCGTCCCCGCCGACCATCGCGCAGATCCTGGATGGTTTGGCCAAGGCTGGTCAAAGGCTTGAGGATCACGGTGCGGAAGACGCCCGAAACGAACGCCCCGTAGACCGCGATGAACCCCGCGAACAGCCCGAAGATCAAATACTGCCTTCGCTTGGAACTCGCGTCGGCGGCGCGCAGCGTCGCCTCGGACCACGCGTCGAGTTCGCGCAACGAGGCCTGCAACTTGATGGCGTCCTGGAACAATTGCGATCTCAGGATGGGCAGGGTCGGCGAGGCGGGTTCCAGGGCGCGGATTTCGGTCAACCGCTCCTGCACCGGCCGCAACTGCTCGAAACGGCGGAACAGGGCGTCGAGCGTGCCGCGCAGGGTGGGATCGACGCCGTCCTCGAAGTCGTGAACCGCCGCGTCGACTTCCGAGAATTGTTGGCGCCATTGCTCGATGGCGCGGGCCTCGCCGTAAAAGAGGACCTCGTAGGTGAGTTGAACGAGCTGCGTCCCCTCGACGAACACCCGCTCGACATGTTCGTTTTGCCGCTGATTTTCGAACAGCGCGCTCTGGCTTTGCGCGAAGGTCAGGACGGCGGCGACCGTGCCGGTCGCCCAGACGATCAGTATTCTTCGGAAGCCCGTCTTGATCTTCATCGGGCGTCTACTTCGTGAAGACGTGTACGGCCGAGGGCTTGACCGCCCGCAGCGCCGCCGAGTGGACGGTCTCCGAAAAATCCGGCATGGCGGTCTGGTTTCCGCTCTTGGCCAGCCAGCGCGCCTCGCTGTCCATGGCGGCCAGGATTTCCTGCGGCAGGCCGACGGCGAGCTGCATGCGCGGCCACAACACCTCGACATGGTCGGGGTCGAGCGCGAAACGACGGGTCAGATACGCCTTGGCCTCGTCGGGATTTTGGGCGACCCAGTCCTCGGCCATGACCATGGCGCGCAGCAGCTTGCGGGCCACCCGACCTTGGGTCGCGAGCCAGCCCTCGGTGGAGACCAGCAGGAGATGCGCCTCGGTGCCGCCGTCCATCAGGGTGACGGCGTTGTCTCCCAGTTTACGCCGGATCGCCAAGACGTGCGGCTCCCACACGAGGGCGGCGTCGATCGTTGCCGTCGCCATGGCTTCGACCAGCTTGGCGGGCGGCAGGTCGACGGTCGTCACCTGATCGGTCGACAAGCCCTGGAGGGCCAGGAACACCACCAGATTGTGCTCGGCGCTGGATGTCGCCGGCACGCCGATCCGCTTGCCCTCCAGGTCGGCGGGGGTGACGACGCCGCGATCCCTGCGACCGATCAGGCCCTTGTTCCAATAGCGGCAGATGTCGGCGATGACGCGCAGATCGGGTTCGTCGAAGCTGCGCTTGGCGACCACCAGATCGGCCGCCGTGGCCACCTCGACCTGGCCGGCCCGCATGGCGTTGACCGCCGCGTTGCCCGATGGAAAGCCGACCAGCGTCACGTCCAGGCCGACCTTCTGGAAAAAGCCCTTGTCCTTGGCGATCCACTCCAGGGCGCCGACGTCACCCTCGTAAGCGCCCAGGCGCAAGGCTTCGACGGTGGCCACGTCGCCCCCATCCTGTGAAAATCGCAAAGCGAAAAAGCCGCCGATGGCGAGCGCCACCGCGACCAAAGCACCGATCAAGGCCATTCGCCCCAAGGCCGCCATCGCCCTCACGCCTCCAAACGCCTTGCGCACATCAATCATACCAAAGTGTTGCGCAAAACGGCAGACCGAGTGATCCGGGTCGGAGCGAAGCCGCCCCGCGCGACCTGCGGGGCGGCTGGAAACCTTACTTCTTCTTCCAGACCTCGGTGCCCTTCGAGCCGGGATCGGTGCGGCGCCACCACTTGCCCGACAGGCTGCCATCGGGGGCGATGTTCATGATGAAGATCGAGCTTTTGCCATCGGCGACGGCGGCCACCGCCAGCACGTTGCCTGCCACCTGGCCAACGCCGACATAGTCGCCGCCATCCCAGTTGATCGACAGGGCGCCCGAGGCCTCCTTGCCAATCACCAGGCTCCCCGGCTCGTACTTGGCGCCGTCGGTATCGGTGCCGGTCACCGCGTACTTGCCGACCAGACTGGCGGCGTCCTGCGCGAAACCGGGAGCGACCATGGCGACCATCATCACGGACGCCAATGCGATCGAACGAATCATATCCCCAACCCTCCAGTGATCAGGTCCACCACCGGACCCTGCCAAAGTTAAGCATGGAATTGAGTGATTTTCAGACCCTCCGCGCCCGGTCGCCCTCCCCCGCTTACCACCGGCCCCAACCACGCGCGAAAGCCGTGACGAGTGCGCCCGGCCATTATTCACAACCTTGACCCGAAAGCCCTCGTCGTGAGATGACCATCCTCGACCTGCTGGAAAGGCGCCACGCGCGTGGCCTAATCGGAACTTCCTCTTTCACCGGGGCGCAGGCCGCTGATTTCGCGCGATTTTCGCAGCGAAGGGGGGTGCGTTACTGGGTACGCTCGGGATGGAGCCCGAGGAGGTCGAATGCCTTCTGCTGGATCGGTGTGGGCCTGGCGTGGACGGTGATCTCGTAATCCGGGTTGAGCGGTGTGACGACCTTGTTGCGGGTGAGCGTGGCGAGGTCGGCGAGCAGGCTTCGGAAGCTGTGGACGGTCATGCCGTCCGGGGTGACGCCTTTGGTTTGCTTGGCGACGGCGGACGGCGAGCGCGCGGCCTTGGCGACGATGGTTTCGCGCAGGGCCTCGGCGGCCTCGCGGTCGTCGTCGTCGTAGAGCATCGGCGCGAGCTTCGCCCGCATGTGCCATTCGACATGATAGGCGAGCATGCACAGGAAGACGTGCGCGCGGACGCGCGGCTCCAGCCAGTGGTACAGGGGCCGCACGTGCAGGTCGACGGTCTTCATGCAACGGAAGGCGCGCTCGACGCGGGCGAGGGATTTGTAGGCGCGCACCGTGCCGGCGTCGTCGAGGGTTTCGGCCGGCAGGCTGGTGCGGACCACGTAGAAACCGTCGAGCGCGGCCTCGGCGACGATGGCCGCGGACTTTCGCGCGAAGCGGAATTGATCGTCGCCGATGGTCAGGTCGAAATGCTTGGCCATCTTGCGGCGGTTCAGCACCGCCCCGACGGCGAGCCCGATGGCCGCCTTGCCGCGCAAGGGGTCGCGTTTG
>JADGAL010000257.1 GCA_015232025.1 Alphaproteobacteria bacterium | reverse complement strand
ACGATTTGCGCCTGCGCCGCGGCGCGGGGGTGCCGTGGGCGCGATTCCGCCCGCTGCTGCTGGTCGGGCCGGCCGGCATCGACAAGACGCGCTTCGCCAAGCGGGTGGCGCGGCTGCTCGGCTCGGGCTATGGCGAGGTTCCGGCCGGCGGCGCCTCGGACAACCGCATGTTGGCCGGCACGGCGCGCGGCTGGAGCACCGCCCAGCCCGCCCTGCCGCTGCTGATCATGCACCGCTCGCAGACCGCCAACCCGGTGATCCTGGTCGACGAGATCGACAAGGCGGGCGGATCGGAACGCAACGGCGATCTGCGCGCCACCCTGCTCGGCCTGCTGGAGATGGAGACCGCCCGCGCCTGGTCCGACGAGGCGCTGCTGGCGCCCTGCGACCTGTCGCAGATCTCGTGGATTCTGACCGCCAACCGGGCCGAGCCGATCGCCGGGCCGCTGCTCGGCCGGATGGCGGTGATCACGGTGCGCCGTCCGCCCGCCTCGGCCTTCGACACCATCCTGCACGCCATCCTGCGCGACCTCGCCGCCGAATTGGCGGTCGAGCCCTCGATGCTGCCCGAGCTCGACGAGCAGTCGGTCGAAGCCCTGCGGACCGCCTTCGTCAAAGGCACCCCGGTGCGCCTGCTGAAAGCCGCCGTGACCCGCGCCCTGGCCGCCTCGGAGACGGTGCGCGTGCTGAACTGAAGAACCATTTCGGGTTCCACCTGTTGGAGGGGTGGTTCGTCCAACCGAGCAAGGAGCCCGTCATGCAGATTTTCGACCAACTCAAAAAGGATCACCAGGACATCCGCCAGCTTTTCGCGAAGATCGAAAAGACCAGCAAGAAGCAGGAGCGCCTGGACCTGTTCGAGAAGCTGAACGAAATGCTCATCGCCCATGCCCATGCCGAAGAAAAGGTCTTTTACCCCGCGCTGAAGAGCAAATCGGCCACCAAGGACGAGATCAAGCACGCGATCGACGAGCATCACGAGGCCGAGCGCATGCTGAAGACCATCCAGAAGATGGATGATCCGTCCAAGAAGGAATGGATGGAAGCGATCGAAAAGCTGCGCGACAGCGTCGAAGAGCACGTCCAGGAGGAAGAGCAGCAAATCTTCTCGCACGCCCGGCAGGAGATCGCCGACGACAAGCTGGAAAGCATGACCAGCGAGTTCATCGAGGTCAAGCAGCAGGAGATGGGCGGCAGCCCCGGCTGATTCGGCGAACGGCGGCGGCCCGAACGGTGGCCGCCGCCATCGCGCCTTCAGTGACTCCGCAATCCGCGCACCAGTTCGAGATGCCGTTCCAGCGTCGGAAGCGAGGCCGCCGCGAACAGGCGGAGGCGGGGGTCGTCGCCCGACTCGGCGAATCCCCGAAACAACCTTACACTCTCTTCATGCGCAAGGTATTGCTGCTCCAGGAACCGCGCGTCGAACGCGTCGTCGGGCGCCTTGCGCAGATGGTCGATCATGTCGGCGCGGCGTTCGTCCAACTCCAGCGGAGGCTGGGGCGCCGATTCCATCCCGCGAAACGTCGACGTCAACTGGTGCGCCGAGGTGGTGTGGTCGTCGATCAGCGCCTCGGCCAAGCGGCGAACCGGCTCGGACACCCCCCGCCGCAAGGCCAGCCGGCCGGCCTCCAATTCGTAGATGTCGCCGATCACGGCGTTGGTCACGAAGCCCTGTTTTTCGTCCTGTGCCATTTGCGACCTCCCATCATTCCGCCGCGTTGCGCCCGACCGCCTGCCAATAGCCGAGGCTCGAGCCGTCACCATCGCGCCGCAGGGCGGCGACCGGGTGCGGCCCTTCCATTTCGAGCCGGTAATCCTCGCCCGAACGCTGGCGGTGACGCTCGATGATCGTCTCCGAGGGCGGCGTGGTCCGGTTGACGCGCGCCTGATAGGCGAAGTAGCGGTGGTCGCGCGGCAGCCGGTCGATCGACACGATTTCGGAATCCCAGGCCGTGAACTCGACCTGATCGGCCAGCAACTGGCGCACATAGGCCTTGTTCTCACGGAACACCACCGGCCTATCCAGACCGGCGGCCGGAAGGAACTCGGCCGGATCGCGATGCTCGATCGCCTTCATGGCTTCGCAGGCGAGACGGAGATGTTCGATCTCCATGCCCAGATGCAGTTCCCAGATCGCCTTGATGCGCGGATCGACCTCCTCGCCCAGGAACGACCAGTACATCCAGCACTCGTTGTATTCGTGCAGCACCAGATGGGCGAGCCAGCTCAGGGTCGGGTCCATGATCGATTCGTAGTGGGTGACGTGCTGCTCCTCGATCTCGGCGATTTCCAGGTAAAGGCCGCGCGCCACCGGGTCCTCGGGCCGATTGCCGACATTCATGTAGAAGTTCATGGTCTGCTGCTCGGCGGCCAGGATGGTGATGGCGTTCATCACCGACTGGAAGTCGCAGGCCCGCACGGTCATCGGCCGGCGCAGATCGTCGGCCGGGTCGCGGTGCTCGAAGATGGTCGGGCGGCCCGGCGTGATCTCGGTGTAGTCGCCGACGATCCGCTTGGGGTCCTTCCCCATCAGGTCGAGCAGATTGGCATAGCGGTAAAGATGGTCGAAATCCTCGAGCAGCCCGAATTCATAGACCTGCCGCAAATAGGGCTCGGGCTCGTTGCGGGCCACCCAGGCGGTCAAATCCACGGCCACCTGTTCGTAGCCGAGGGTGTTCTCGACGGTGCTCTCCTGGCCCGGAATCAGCCAGCTTACCGCCTTCTGCTGCTGCGCCTCGATGCGCCGGGTGCGCGCCAGTTGCTTCTTCAGCCCGACATCGACGGTGTGGCGGGCCATGTTGTGGGAAAACATGATCTGCGCCACTTCGACGCCGTTCATGGTGATGATGCGGGTGCGGGTGTAGGGGTGAACCTCGTCCAGCCGATAGGGCTCGATGTTCAACTCGGACCAGTCCCGCACCTGCCGATCGAGGGGGATTCCCTTCTCCGTCAGCGGATTGAATGACAACGCGGTTCTCCTTCATGGTGAAGAGAGGTTCCGCATTGAACCCGCCGTGGCGGCGGGAGGTCCGGCGGCCCCCGCTTTCGCGGAGCGCTTGCCTAGTCGACGAGACCCAAGGCGCGCGCTTCGGCCAGCAGGGCCTCGGCGCCCTGGGGCTCCTCGTCGTGGCGGCCGTCGCGCCACAGGCGATAACGGTGGGCCAGATGGACGCAGTCCTCCTCGCCCCAGACGCGCTGGAACGACCGCTTGCCGGGTGGCGCGAAATCAAGGAAATCGGCGGCGCTGCGTTCGGCGAGATGAACCCACCAGCCGTTCAGCCGCCGCACCGCCTCGGCCCGGCTGGCGGCGGCGTCCCGATGGTCGATCGCCAGCAGATGACGCCAGACCGGCTGCTCGACCACCACCACCACCCGGCAGGCGGCGCCATCGCGCACCCTGCGGACGCGCATCACGATGCCCCCTGCCGGCCCATCCGAAAACTCGACCATCGGCCGAGTATGCCCGATCAGGGCAGGAAGTCGATATCCGAGGCCAACAGCCGGGCGTCGATGTTTTCGACCACGGCGACCGTCTCCGAATTGAACAGAACGGTGGCGTGCGCGCCGTTTTGCAGCAATTCGACGCGGCCCGCCCCCAGCGGCCGCATATCGAGGTGGTCGATCCCCGCCGCGAAGTCGAACACCCGGTCGACGCCCAGCGCCTGATCGATCACGAAGATGTCCTGGCCGCCGCCGCCATACAGCGAATCGGCGCCCTTGCCGCCGACCAGCATGTCGTTGCCGCCCCAGCCCTTCAGCAGGTTGGCGGCGTCGTTGCCGACCACCCGGTTGGCGAGGCCGTTGCCGTCGCCGCGCGCCGCGCCGGCCAGCAGCGTGAGGTTCTCGACGTTCTTGGCCAGCACCAGCCGGTCGAGCGCCGTGACGATCTGGTCGATGCCCGCGCCCGACGCCTCGATCACCACGTCCAGGCCCGAGTCGACCCGATAGGTGTCGTCGCCCGCGCCGCCCGCCATGGTGTCGCCGCCCGCCCCGCCGTCGAGCAGGTCGCGCCCGCTTCCCCCGTTCAGCCGGTCGGCCGCCCCCGTCCCGTTCAAGGTGGTGGTGGGCAACCCGGTGTCGGGCGGGGCGAGCGGCGACGGGCTCGGCGAGATGGCGTCGGGGTTGGCCGCGGGAGTTTCCGCCCACGGGCTCGACGTATCGACCGCCGGAGGTTGCAACAGCACGGTGCTGCCCGAGACCGCCGCCGCGCCCTGCGTCTCTTTGGCGACGTGATAGAAGTCGTTGCCGGTGACCGACGCCGTGATCCCCGTCCGGTTGTAAATTCCGGTCGCGTTGACGTCCATATGATTGGCCATCACATTGTCGGCCACCACCAGCCGCGAGCCGGAATTGAGGCTGTCGCCGCCGTAATTGACCAAGGTCGGATTGCCGCCGGTCTCGGACTGGACCATCAGATTGTTGCGCAGCAGGGCGTTGCCGCCATTGGGCAGATCGACGCTGTAGCTCGACGTGCCGCCCAGGCCGTCGATCAGCCGCGAGTCTTCGACCACCGTGGCGAAGGCCCGGCTTTTGATGTGATGGCCCTCGTTGGTGTCGTGGAAATAGCTGTCGGTCACCGACAGCTTGGCGATCTTGTTGACGTAAAGCGCATGCGTATAGCCGTTGCCCGTGCCGTTGCGGGCGAATTCCGTGTGGTCGATGGCGATCGTTCCCGCCGCCGAGCTGGCCGCCAGGATACCGTTCTGGTTGTCGTGGAAATTCGAATTCTCGATCCGCATCTGGCCGGCCTGATAGCGGATGCCGGCGCCGTTGCCGGCGCTGACCCGGGCGCCCGAGAATTCCAGATTCCGCAGCGTCACGTCGTCGTTGACGATCATGATCGCCTTGCCGTTGGGGATCGACTGGGTGGCCTTCAGATGGACCATGCCACCCACGCCAAGGATGCTGATCGCGCTGTTCACGACGGGGAAATCGTTTTGATAAACCCCCGCCTGGACAAGGACTCGCCCCATCCCCGCCGGTCGCCGCG
>JADGAL010000256.1 GCA_015232025.1 Alphaproteobacteria bacterium | reverse complement strand
AGCGGGCCTTGCACGTGGCGGCGGCGCGGCTGTATCTGGCCGCGTTGACCCGCGTGCGGGCGCCCAAGGTGGCGGCGCGACCGCCGGTTTTCGCGAAAAGCTGGCGACGTCCGGCGGCCGCCCTGGCGCATCGCGCGATGGCCCGCGCGGCGCCGCTGCTCGAGCCGCTGAAGGCCCTGCCGGTGCCCGACCTGATCGATCCGGCGCTTCGCGACACCGTGGTGCCGGCGATCAAGAGCGTCAATTCGCTGTGCCGCACCCGGCTGTTCCACGAAGCCTGGCCCGAGGCCCGCATCGTCCATGTGGTGCGCCACCCCTGCGCGGTGGTCGCCTCGCGGCTGGCCGGCATCGGCAAGGGATTGATGCGGCCCAACGTCTATCTGGCGGCGACCTTCGCGATGGACGAGGCGCGCCGCTACCCCTTTTGCGAGGAGGAGATGCGCAGGCGCCCGCTTGAGCAGCAGATGGCCTATCAATGGATGGTCCACAACGACAAGGTCCACGCCGAGATGGCGGGCGTCGCGGCCTGCCTGACGCTGCGCCACGAGACGCTGTGCCGCGGCCTGTCCCAGGGGGCGCAAGCCCTGTTCGCCCATTGCCGCCTGGACTGGAACGCGCAAACCCAGGCCTTCGTGGCCCGGCTGGACTCGCTGGGCGGCGAGTGCGGGGCGCGCTATTTCTCGATCATGCGCAATCCGGCCGCCGAGCTTGAACGCTGGCGCGAGCGGCTGAGTCCGGCGCAAATTCACGGTCTGGCCGGGGTGCTCGCCCATTCGACGCTGTGCCGCGAAGCCTATCCGGAGCTGTTGGGCCTTGAACGGGCCGCCTCCAGCCCTTAAAACCAACCGGACCAACACCGGAGCAAGCAAGCATGCGCGCCGAGATCCAGGCCATGGCCGATGAGATCCAGCAGTCGATGGCACTGCTGAGGAGGCATCTTTGACTGGGATAACGCCCTGCGTCGTCTCGACGAACTGAACGCCCTCACCGAAAACCCCAATCTCTGGAACCAGCCCGAGCGCGCGCAGGCCTTGATGCGCGAGCGTACCCGGCTGGAAGGCGCCATCGGCGGTTGCCGCGCGCTGGAACGCGATCTCGACGACCATCTTGGGCTGATCGAACTGGGCGAGGCCGAAGGCGATCAGGCGGTGGTCGCCGACGCCGAGGCCGCTCTGGGCGCCTTGCGCGAACGCGCCCGCAAGCTGGAACTGGAAAGCCTGCTGTCGGGCGAGGCCGACGCCAACGACGCCTATCTCGAAGTCCATGCCGGCGCGGGCGGCACCGAGGCGCAGGACTGGGCCGAGATTCTGCTGCGCATGTACACCCGCTGGGCCGAGAACCACGGCTACAAGGTCGAGTGGCTGGAGGAAAGCGCGGGCGAGGAGGCCGGCCTCAAATCGGCCACGGTCAAGATCGCCGGCCCCAACGCCTATGGCTGGCTGAAGACCGAAAGCGGCGTTCACCGCCTGGTCCGCATCTCGCCCTACGACTCGGCGGCGCGGCGCCACACCAGCTTTTCGTCGGTGTGGGTCTATCCGGTGATCGAGGACGACATCGAGATCGAGGTCAACGAAAGCGACTGCCGCGTCGACACCTTCCGCGCCTCGGGCGCCGGCGGCCAGCACATCAACAAGACCGACTCGGCGATCCGCATCACCCACATCCCCACCAACGTGGTGGTGAGTTGCCAGATGGACCGCTCGCAGCACCGCAACCGCGCCACCGCCTGGGCGATGCTGAAGGCGCGCCTGTACGAGATGGAGCTGCAAAAACGCGAGGCGGTCGCGCAGGCGGCGGCCGATGCGAAAACCGACATCGGCTGGGGACACCAGATCCGCTCCTACGTGTTGCAGCCCTATCAGATGGTCAAGGACCTGCGCACCAACGTCGAAACCAGCGACACGCAAGGCGTTCTGGACGGCGATCTCGATCCGTTCATGGCCGCCTCGCTGGCCGCCCGCATCACCGGAGGCGACGAGGCGCAAGCCGGCGGTTGAGAATCGCATTGCGGCGTTTGCAATTGATGATTGCGTGACGGTTCTGCTATCCTTACCGGACGCTTCAACCCTGTAGGACCGTCCCCCGTGATCCTCAGACCGCATGGGTTCACAGCCCAGACCAGCGAGGCCGTCGCCTCCACCGGACGCCAAGCGGCGATCGGCACCGCCATCTTTCTCGCCGGCTTCGCGGGCGGAGTGCTGGCGGCCGGGATCTTCGATCTCGGCACGGTGGTCCATCCCACGCCGCCACCCCTGGGCGCGGGCATCGACACCAGTCGCCGCGCCCTTCCACCCGCCATCGCCGCCGCGCCCGACCGGATATATGGAATGGGCGGCATGTCCGCGATGGGCGGCATGAGCGGGATGACCGGCAACGGCATGGGCGGGATGGGCGGAATGGCCGGCATGGCGCCGGCCATGCGCTGATCAGGACGCGATTCGGATCACCGTCACGATATCGTCATAGCCGGCGCTGATCGCGCCGGTCTCGGGATCGCGGACCAGCAGCCCCAGTTCTTCAAGCGCCACGACGTCGCCATGCACCCGGCGAACGTCGCGCCCCAAGGACCGCGCCAAATCGCGAACCCCGGCGGCCGGCCGGGCGCGCACATGGCGCAGAAGCGCGTAGCGCTTCGCCGTCATCACCGCGGCCAGGGCGGGCCAGTCGGCGAAACTCAAAGTGTCGCGCGGCGCCACCGCTTCGCCGCGTTCGAGCGCCTTCCACGCGGAAACGAATTCCTTCGCGGCGTCATTCAGGGTTTCACCCATAAGAATGGCTTTTGACTCGCTCACGAACGCCTCCTCTGTTCGACATCGGCAATAAAATCGGCGATCAACTTCTCGACTTCGCGGAACTGGTAGGGCAACTCGACGCCCCCGATGTGGCGATGATCGCCTTTGCCGCGCTCGTTATCGTACCCGATGATCCGTCGGCCTTCGAAAATGTAGGCAAGGCGATATTTGATGCCATGTTTCGTCGGCGGGACCGACTCGGGGACTTGCCAAATGGCCATCTCGACGAACTCCCGCTCGCCCAAAATGATGCGCTTTCGCAAGACTAGCCGCGCCTGAGACATGTTGGCATTTTAAGCCAACGCCGCCGCGAGGTCAAATGGGGATGGCGTCTTCGCCGACAACCCCCACCGGCTCGTAAAACTCCGGTCCCAGGCCGGCTTCGGCGCGGGCTTGGTGGTTGAAGGGGGGCTTGAGGAGGCCGCGGTTGTCACTGGACACTTGATCTCGGGGGAACCGGGATGATGTGGGATCGGCCGGGACATGGCGGGATACGGGGGTTTCGGTGGCGGACGCGCGGGCCGGTTTGATTTTGGAGTGGCGGCCGGCGAGGGTGGGACGGACACATGGTTTCGGAGTGGGCGGGTCGAGACCAAGGCGTCTCTTAAAGGTCAGTTAGCGGCCTCCCAGGGAGACGGGGGCGGCAGCCTGGTGTCGAACGAGCCGGTTGCTCCGACGAGACGCCCATCCCGAATCTGGCACCACAGCACCTCCTCCGTTAATCCGGCACCCCAGTACTCAATGATGATGTCCTTGCTACCGCCGGATCGCAGGCGGGACTTTGCCTTCCGTAGGCCGGGTTCCTTGAGGCCCGGCGCGCGGGAGGTCAAGTCGTAGCACAGCTGCTCGTCGGCGGGCAGGCCGGAGTTGAGCCAAACGAGCAGGCCCGTCAGCACTATGAAGGCCAGACCGCCGAGCAGCACGCTCCGCACGGCCGCGGCGCCGAATAAGAGCGCGGCCAGGATCAGCACCAGTAAAATGACGACCATGGTCATTTCTCCTTCGGTGGCGCATCCGCGTCGCTCTTGATAGCCATGCGGATGGCGCGGATCTCGGCCATGATGACGAGTTCCTCGTCGTCAGGAATCGGGCGGCCGGCGCGATGAAGTATCTCGCGGATCTCGGCCAGGGCTGCGTCGGTGACTGTCATCACAACAGGATGCGCCCGCAACCCGGCTTTTGGCAAATCGGCCCCAAAGCCCCGCAAAGCGGTGCAAAAACCCCCCTGTGCATTCGGCGACCCCCATGCAGTAACATCCGCCGCCTGTCTGGCCAGGCGGTTGGCGGTTAAAGGGGTGCGAAACTCACCTCCGGACGGGGCTGTTGACGCAGCCTCGTCCCCGCTGATGCGCGCGGGAACACCTATACGCTGAACGCTCGTCCGCGTTCAGTCAACCGAAAAGCACCAACACGTCAATTACGGCGTCCTTTACCGCCTCTTCGTCGATAACCTGACGGCGTTTGAGCCGTCTACGCATCAAGCGATAAACCCATAAATGCAGTTGCGCCCTCCTTTCCGGCGTTACGTGTGCGGCGGCATCCTCTCTGGCCAGACACTCCTCAGTCGCCTTGATCGTCGCGCGAAGCAATTTGTCCAACTCGGCTTCGTCGTGTTCCTGCCGCTCAGGCTCGGCCTGAGCCAGGTGCAAGCCGGCCGACGCCTCCCCGCGCCCGGTGATCAGCCAGTCGAGAGACACACCAAGCGCCTGAAGCCGGTTTAAGAACTCAGGGTCTGGGAAACTCGATCCAAGCTCGTAGTTCCCCAGCGTGCTCAGGTTCCAATCCAGCGCCGCCGCCAAGCCCTTTCGGTCGAGCGAAAGCGCCTCCCGGGCCTTCACGAGGCGCTCGGCGATGGGCGTGCGCGGTTTCAGCTTCCTAGCCATTGCTGAAACCCTTCCACCTTTGTCCGAAAACAGGTTTCAGGAACCCACCTAAGCACTTGATATGGCGCAATAACAAACCTCGATCTGGCGCTTCACAGGCCCTGCCCTTGCTGAAACGCCCGTCCCCAGCTTTTTCCAGGTTGCGATACACCGGTATCTGGTTTATCGTCTTTGTACGTTCGTGCATAAACCATCCCCGAAAAAAGCCGACCTGGCAGGGCCGGCTGAGGAGCGAGAGAGCTGTGGCGCCACCCAAGGGCATGTCACCGGCCGAGATCAAGTTCCAACTCACGCGGCGAGGGATCACCTTCGCCGCGTTGGA
>JADGAL010000255.1 GCA_015232025.1 Alphaproteobacteria bacterium | reverse complement strand
TCTGCTGATTGGGCGCCGCGCCGGTATAGACGATGTTGGGCGACTGCTCGAGGCCCTCGTACTGGACCGGGTAGAACAGAACCTGGTCGTGTCGCTCGAACACCGGCTTGACGGTCTTGCGGCAGGCCGAGGTCCAGCAGCCGAACACCGTCGAGACGCCGTGGCGGGTCAGCAGCCGTTCGGCCTCGGCGGCGAAGGTCGGCCAGTCCGAGCGGCCATCGACCACGATCGGCTCGATCTTGCGGCCCAGCACGCCGCCGCGGCGGTTCAGCTCGTCGATGGCGAACAGGGTGGCGTCGACCACGGTGCGCTCGCTGACCGCCATGGTGCCGGTCAGGGAATGCAACACGCCGACCTTGATCGGGCCGCGCGGGCGGCCGGCCTCGGTGGCCGCGTCGAAGACGTGGATGGTGAAGAACAGCCCCAGCGCGGCGACCAGCGCCGCCCCGGTCAGATAGCGTTTGCGCAGGCCCGGCGCCGGCATGCTACCGCTTGGCGAGGTAGAACAATTCGCTAAGCACGGTGACCAGACAGGCCTCGTCGTCCTTGCCCTCGCAGCGCAGGAACGGCTTGCGGGCCTGCATCACGCGGGCCACGAAGGCGCTTTTGGCGGCCGAGGCGGCGCTTTTCGAGACGCCTTGATTATAGGCCTCGACGGCGCGCCGCTCGTCTCCCTGGTGAAGCTCGAGCTTGGCGCGCAGATAGCTGCCGCCGGCGATCAGATTGGCCTCGGGATCGAGCAGCGAGGCGCGCGGAACGCCGTAAATCGCGGCGGTGGCCGGCGCCACCTGCATCAGCCCGAAATAGCGGCCGCGACCGCCCATCGCCTGCGTGTTGCCGCGACTCTCGACCCAGGCGAGGGCCGACAGCAGCGAGGGCGAGACGGCCAAGCGCTGGGCGATCCGCCAGGCCAGCACCATGTTGTCGATGCGCTCGTCGCCAAAGCGCGATCGCGGCGCTTGCGGCGCCACCCAGGGCGTCGGCGCGGCGGGAAGAATGGGGGGCTCGGCGACCGGAACGGCCTCGCAGGCGGCCAGAACAAGCGTCGCCGCGGCAAGAATGGCTGGTTTGCGCATGTCCCCTCCGAATGCGTGCCCCTCAAGGCCGGTTTACCATCATCCAAACGGGACACCAAGCGCCGCGCGCCATTCGGGTTCTCCCGAGGATCACTTGCCAGCCCGACCGGGGCGAGGCCACACTGGCCGATGCCGCCGGTCATGTTCGGCCTGTTGAGCGCCCTGTGCTGGGGCACCTCGGACTTCGTCGCACGCCATGCCGGCCGGGCGCTGGGCTCGTTGCCGGCCTTGATCGGCGCGACGGCGGCCGGCCTGCTGGCGATGGCCGCATGGTTGCTGGCCACCGGCCGACCGTTGCCGCCCTTGGCCGCCCTGGACATATGGCTGCTGCTCGCCGGGCTGTGTCTGGCCGGTTCGCTGGCCTTGTTCTACGAGGCCTTGCGACGCGGACCGCTGGCCCTGGTGGTGCCGCTGACCGGCAGCTATCCGGCCTGGGCGCTGCTCATCGCGGTGGCCGCCCAGGGGGTGCGGCCCTCCCTCGCGGCCTGGGCCTCGATGCTGACCATCATGTCCGGCGTGGCCTTGGTGGCCCGCTTCGCCCATCCCGACGGCGACGCGATCGCCGATCGAAGGCGGCGGCGCGCCACCATGATCGCCGCGCTGCTCGCCGGGATGATGTTCGGCGTGGCGGTCGCCCTGGTGCAACAATCCTTCAAGGGCGGGCACGACCCGGTGACGGTGACCTGGCATCTGCGGGTGGTCGCCCTGGTGGCGCTGGTCCCCGTGCTGTTCACGATTCCCTGGCCGCGCCGCGTGTCGCCGGGCTGGGCGGCGGTCCTGCTGGGGCAGGGCACCCTCGACACGCTCGGCTATCTGGCGCTGTTCGCCGCCGGGCCGGATCTGGCCGGGGCCGAGGCGACGGTCGCCAGTTCGGCGTTCGGCGTGGTCACCGTGCTGCTGGCCCTGATATTGTTGCGCGAGCGTCCCAGCCCGCCCCAATGGTCGGGCATGGGATTGGTGTTCGGCGGCGTGATGGTGTTGAGCGGGCTGGGGTGAGCCCCACTTTTTCGCGCGACGCCCTGATTTTCGCGGATTACACTGCGACCGGGGCGGACCATGGGGGGCGATCGTGGCGGAGCTGGCGCTCAGCTTGAACAACGATCTGGCGGAGATTCACCGGCTGGCCGAGCGGGTCGAGGGCTTCTGCGAGGAAGCCGGGCTGCCGATGAAGACGGTGTTCAGCCTCAATCTCGCGCTGGACGAGTTGCTGACCAACACGATGACGTATGGCGGCGCCAAGACCATCCTGGTGCGGATCGGGCTGGCGCCCGGCCGGTTAAGCGTCGTGCTGGATGACGACGGCATTCCCTTCGATCCCTTCCACGAAGCGGCCGAGCCCGATCTCGATCTGGGACTCGACGAGCGGCCGATCGGCGGGCTGGGCGTTCATTTCGTGAAGAAGATGATGACCACCACCGCCTATGCCCGCCAGGGCGACCACAACATCGTCACCCTGACCATGGACCTGCCCGCATGACGTTTGACGACGATCTTGGCCGACGCCTCGAAGCCCGCGCCCGCGCCACCGGGGTGTCGCCCGACGAGATCACCGCGCAGGCGCTGCGCAAGTTCCTGGCCGAGGCGCCAGGCGACAACGCGGTCTACCTCTCGGCGCCGCTCAACGCGCTGGTCGAGGGCATCTATTGCGACGACACCACCTATGCCCAGGTGAAGCGCCACGGCGATTTCGGCATCGGCACCTTCAACGATCTGGACGGCGAGATGGTGATGTTGGACGGCCGCGTCTTCCGCATCGGCGGCGACGGGGCCATCCACACGGTCGACGAATCGGTCAAGACGCCCTTCGCCTGCGTCTGCCACTTCACCGCCCACACGGTCGAAGAGATCGACCGGCCGCTCGACCATCATGGCCTGATGGCGCTGCTCGAAGACCTGCTGCCCTCGCGCAACATGTTGTACGCGATTCGCGTCGATGGGCTGTTCTCGCGCGTGCGGGTGCGCTCGGTGGCGCGGCAAGAGGAATACCGCCCCCTGGTCGAGGTGGCCCGCGAACAGGCCGAATTCGTGCGCGAAGACGTCAAGGGCACCCTGGCCGGATTCTGGACGCCCTCGTTCCTGGCCTCGGTCAGCGTGCCCGGCTGGCACCTGCACTTCCTCAGCGACGACCTGAAGACCGGCGGACATCTGCTCGACTGCGCGTCGACGCGCATGACGGTGGCGCTCCAGCACGTCCCGCGCCTGCGCATGGACCTGCCGGTCACGCTGGACTTCTTGACGGCCGACTTCACTCGGGACATGAAGAAGGATCTGGACGAGGCCGAACGTTGACGCCCCTCGACCCACGCACAACGCAAAAGGAACCATGATGACGATCGAGATTGAAAGGGCGGGTGAGGTCCTGGTGTTGAGTCCGGTCGGCCGCCTGGACAGCAACAATGCCGGCGAGGCCGAAAAGACCATCCTTGGCAAGATCGCCGAGGGCGAGATGAAGATCGTGTTCGATTTCGGGCGCCTGGATTACATCTCGAGCGCCGGCCTGCGCGTCATGCTGATGGCCGCCAAGCGCTTGAAGCAGGGCGGAGGCAAGATGGTGCTGTGCGCGATGCGCGACCACATCCGCGAGGTGTTCGAGATTTCGGGCTTCCTGTCGATCCTCACCGTCTGCCCCACCCGCGACGAGGCGCTCACCCAAGTCGGCTGAACTAACCGCCACCATCGACCAGATCGAGCAGGCGATGCAGGGCGCCGTCCAGGATGCCCATGTCTTCCAGATGGGCGACGGTCAGCGCCAGATACTCGCGCGCGCAGCCGGCCCGGCCGACGCCCTGGCGGATCAGCCGCGCCGCCTCGGCGGGTGGCAGGCGGCCCGCATATTGCGGGTGGTCGCGCCGCACCACGAAGCACCAAGCGGGTATCCGCCGCCCGTCCTCGAGGGTGACGGGCAGCATGCGCGGCGTATAAACCATGGTGACCATCTCGCGATCGTCGAGATAGGCGCGCACGGCGGCCTCGTTCTCGGAGGCCACGCGGAAGGCCCGGCCGCGGCAGGCGCCGCCGCGGTCCAGACCCATCACCAGTCCGGGGCATTCGGGCGTGCCGCGATAGATGGTCGAAACCACGCACATGTCGCGGTGATAACCGCGCAGCAGGGCGGCCCGCGCCTCGATGTGCTCGAAGCCGGGGCGCCACATCAGGGAGCCATAGGCGAACACCCAGAAATCGTCGCTCATGCCGCTCGGTTCCGGCTATAAAGGTGGTATGAGTCGCAACAAGCCTCGCATCAATATCTACGCCATCCTGCTGCCGCTCGGTACCCTGTTCGGCGTGATGGGCTATGCGGCGTGGTGGTTCACGCTGGCCACCGGCATCCGCGGCGCGGTCGACGACTGGGCCGTGGCGCGCCGCGCCGAGGGCTGGACCGTGACCTACGCCAAGCCCGACCTTGGCGGGTTCCCGCATCGCGCCGAGGCCCGCATCAAGGCGCCCCACATCGAGACGCCCGACGGCATCGCCTGGAAAGGCCCCGATCTGGTCGTCTTCATCCTGCCGACCCAGCCGTCGCGGGCGGTGATCGAGGCCAAGGGCGAGCATCGCCTGACCCTGCCCGGCACCGAAGGCCCGGTGCAGACCGCGTTGCGCGCCCAGGCGGCCTCGCTCGCCCTGCTGCTCGAGACCGGGCGGGTCGCCGGCAGCGAGGCCAGCTTCGAGAATGCCGAGATCAAGCTGCCCGAGGGGCCGCTTCGGGTGGCCAAGCTGTCGCTCGGCCACAAATCGCCGCTGCCGCCCCCGGCCGCCGCCACGCCGCCCGATGACGGCCACACCGTCACCACGCTGGTGCTGCGCGCCGACGCCACCGGCATCGATCTGCCGCGGCCCCAGGGGCCGGTGCTGGGGCCGCATATCGCGGCGGCCTCGTTCGACGGCCGCATTCTCGGCAAGCTGGCGCCGGGCCACCCGCTG
>JADGAL010000254.1:2101-5036 GCA_015232025.1 Alphaproteobacteria bacterium | reverse complement strand
AGGCGCCGCCCAGGTACCAGTTCGAGAAGCCGCCCAGCTCAAGCTTGCCGGGCTTCGGCGATCGCCGCAACGCGGCCATCACGCTGTTGTCGGGCGGCGACGGCGGCCTGCTCGCCTGCCATCAACTCCTCGACCGCTCGGGCGCCATTCCGGCGCATGGCGGGACGGCCTCGTTCTGGGCCGAGTGCCGCGGCGAATGGAGCCGCATTGGCGGCGTCGAAGGCGCGGGACCGATCACGGCGGCCTGCGTGGCCGGTGGACGCCTGCTGGTCGGCCTGTCGGCGGGCGCGCCGGGCGGGCCGCTGGCGGTGTTCTGATGACGGGGGCGGCGCCGGTCTTCGTGCTGTGTCCGGCGCGCTCGTTCTCCTCGGTGGTGAGCTGCTGTCTGGGCGAGCACCCGGCCCTGTATGGCCTGCCCGAGATGTATCTGTTCGTGGCCGACACGGTGGGCGAATTGATCGGCAAGGCGGCGCTGCGCGGGCCGTTCATGCTGCACGGCCTGCTGCGCGTGCTGGCCGAATTGCGGGAGGGCGGCCAAAGCGAGGCCGGCGTCGAGGCGGCCAGGGCATGGCTCGCCGCCCGGCCCGACATGGGAACGGCGGCCCTCTACCGCGAGGTGGTCGAAATGGTGGCGCCCCGGACTTGCGTCGACAAGACGCCGAGCTACGCCTTTCCGCGCAACCTGCGCCGCTTGATCGCGGCTTGGCCGGACGCCCGCTTCCTGCATCTGGGGCGCCATCCCCGGCCGACCGGGATCAGCCTGCGCAACGCGCGTTCGAAGGGTTCGCGGACCGTCGACGCGGCCGAGATCGAACGCTATTGGCTGCGCACCCACGCCGATCTCGCCGAGTTCGGGGCCGGGCTGCCGCCTGGACGCTACATGTATCTGCGGGGCGAGGCGTTCCTGGCCGAGCCAAGGCTTTGGCTGGGCCAGATCGCCGAATGGCTGGGCATCTCGGGGGCGCCCGAGGCCATCGAGGCGATGTGCCACCCCGAAACCTCGCCTTATGCCCGGCCGGGGCCGGCCAACGCGCCCTATGGTCACAATCCCGGCTTTCTCGAGGATCCCACGCTGCGCATCGGCGCGCCGTCTCCGGCCAGCCTCGCGGGACCGCTCGACTGGATGCCCGACGGCGACGGTTTCGCCGCGAACACCATCAGCTTGGCGCGTCGGCTCGGCTATCGCTAGAACAGGATCGAGAGATGACCGAAGACATCGAAGCGCGGCGCCAGCGTCTGGCCAAGCTGAGGGCCCACCACAAGGAGGTTGACGACCCGGCGGCGACCGCCTCCGCCACCGCTCCGGCCGGCGGGTTCCGCACGGGCGGGCCGCGGCTGGCGCCGGGCATGGCCCGCGCGCTGCTCAAGATTCTGACCACGCCGCCCGAGGGGCCGCATCTGCCCGGCTCGATGGTGACGGAAGCCGGGCTGGCCCGCCTGCTCGATCTGCTCGAGGAGCGGGTCGCCGGGCAGGCCAAGGGCGCCGTGATGGCCGGAAAGATCCTCGAAATGCTGCGGCAGCCGGGCGAGCGCCAAGCCAACGGCGTCAATCTGGACCAGCTCGACCGGGTGCTGGGCATGCTTGCCGAGACGCCCGTGCGGGGCGGCGGGCTTGACGTCGACGAGATGCGCCAGACCATCCGCCGGCTGGAAATGGCGGTCCACGGCTTGACGAAACGACTAAGCGAGACCTGAAATGCGCCAACCGTTGATCGTGCTGACCTGCATGCGATCGTATTCCTCGCTGGTCTGCGGCATGCTGGGCCAGCATCCCGACCTTTACGGCATGCCCGAGCTGAATCTGTTCGTTGGCGAAACGGTCGGCGCGGTGATTGACGTCTTGACCAAGATACGGCCCCGCTCGCTGGACGGGCTGTATCGGGCGGTCGCCGAGATCGAATGCGGCGGACAGGACGCCCTGGGGGTCGAGCGGGCGATCGAACTGACGCGCCAACGCCGCGCCTGGCCCGCCAAGCGCATGCTCGACCATCTGGGCGAGGCGGTGGCGCCGCGCATCTGGGTCGACAAAAGTCCCAGCACGGTGGTCAACGAGCGGGCGCTCGAGAACGCGCTGCGATTCTATCCCAACGCCCATTATCTGCATTTGACCCGCCATCCGCGGCCGACCTGCGAATCGATCCACACCATCACCGCCAAGAACGTGACGCCCAAACGGGGCCGCCGCCCGGCCACCGGCAAGAACGAGCCCGAGCGGCTGTGGCAGCGCATGAACGGCGACATCGTGCGCCTGGCCGGCGCCTTGACGCCGGGCCAGTACATGCATGTGCGCGGCGAGGACATCCTGCGCGATCCCCACGCCTTCCTTGGCCAAATCTGCGAGTGGCTGGACATCCGCGACGACGACGCCGCGATCGAGGCGATGCTGCATCCCGAGGAGTCGCCCTATGCCGGGATCGGGCCGGCCGCCGCCCCCTTCGGCAACGATCCCAACTTCCTGCGCAACCCGCGCTTCACGCGGCGGCCGATCCCGGCGGCCAGTCTGGAGGGGCCGCTGTCGTGGCGCGGCGACGGCGGCGTGTTCGAGGAACGCACCGCCTGGCTGGCCCGCCGATTCGGCTATGCCTGAAAAACGGACCTGACCCCTCCCTATGGTCTTTTGACGAACGCTCTGTTATTTGATCCCGCGTCAATGCGTGGGGCCGGGGGATACATGCTCGCCGCGAAGTCGACCAACATCACCGTCGCCGAACACGCCGTCACGCGCGAGGAGCGCTGGCTGGCCAATGGCCACAAAAGCGGCATCCTCTGGTTCACCGGCCTGTCCGGCGCGGGCAAGTCGACGCTCGCCATGGCGCTCGAGCGGCGCCTGTTCGAGCGCGGCTATCGCGCCTATGTGCTGGATGGCGACAATGTCCGCCACGGGCTGTCGGCCGATCTGGGGTTCAGCCCCGACGACCGCGCCGAAAACATCCGC
>JADGAL010000254.1:0-2057 GCA_015232025.1 Alphaproteobacteria bacterium | reverse complement strand
GGCCGGCTTCATCGTGCTGACCGCCTTCATCTCGCCCTATCGCGCCGATCGCGAACGGGCTCGCGCCATCGCGCCGGGCTTCTTCCACGAGGTTCACGTCAAGGCCGGGCTGGCGACCTGCGAAAGCCGCGACGTCAAGGGACTGTACGCCAAGGCGCGGGCCGGCAAGATCCCCGAATTCACCGGCATCTCGGCGCCCTACGAGGAGCCGCTGGCCGCCGACTTGGTGGTCCCCACCGACCGCTTGGACGTCACCCGGTCGGTCGACCTCTTGATGGCCTATGTCGAGCGGAACCTCGCGCTTTAGCGGTTTCATCGCGGCACGCCGGGTTGTGTGGCAGGATTGCCACATTGTGCGGTTTCGGTTGCGTCCTACCCCGTTTGGCGTTGACTTCACTAGCCCTGACGTTAAGGTGACCAAAATCGCGGCATCTGGTGCTTTGCTCATTTGAAGGGCGCCGGGGCGGTGGATCGGACACTTACAGACGGGATTGCACTCATGAAAAAGATTAACCTCCTTGCCGTGACCGCTCTCTCGGCCGGTATCTGCCTTCCGCTTGGCGCCCATGCCGCCAATCCCGTCAAGCTTGAGCTGGGCGGCTTCTCGAACTGGTACCTGGGCGGCGCCGCGCAGGACGACAGCTTCGAAAACGCCACCGGCGCCGACTACAACAATGTCGACGTCCAGGGCGACAACGAGGTCCACTTCACCGGCTCGACCAAGCTGGACAACGGCATCGAGATCGCCGTGACCATCGAGCTGGAAGGCGGCGGGCGCACCGATTCGTCGCCGGCCTCGACCGCGACCACCACCGCCGTGGCCGTTCCCGTCGCCGGCAACCGCAACGACGTGAACGTGGTCAGCAACAGCGCGACCACGGCCACCACCACCACCCGCCGCGGCGTCACCACCACCACCTACGCGACCACCACGACCAGCACCGGCGAGTTCGCCTCGGCGTCCTCGATCACCGCGGGCGGCGCGGCCGACGTCATCGACCAGTCCTATGTCACGGTGACCACCGGCTTCGGCCAGTTCATCATCGGCACCAACGACAATGTCGGCGCCCTGATGCACGTCTCGGCCCCCGATGTCGGCCTGGGCCTGCAGGATGGCGATTACGCCTACTGGATCGTGCAGCCGGGCAACGTCGTCGACTTCGTGACGACCTACACCGATCGCGACGGCTCGGCCGAAAAGCTGATCTACATCACCCCCAGCTTCGCCGGCTTCTCGGCGGGCGTGTCGTGGACCCCCGACGTGGTCAACGAGGACGCCCATCTGATGTCCGACATGGACTCCACCGACGGCCCCGGCTACGCGGTGTCGCTGGGCTACTCGAACACGCTGGGCGAAGTCGACGTGTCGGCCTCGCTGGCCTATTACTGGCAAAGCTCGAACGCCCCGACCGACGACGTCAGCGACCTGACCGGCGGCCTGAGCCTCGCCTACAAGAACTTCACCGTCGGCGGCAGCGTGCGCATCGGCAGCGAAAAGACCCGCGGCAACGAAGCCAATCTCGACGGCATCGCCTACGACGTGGCCGTCGCCTACGCCTTCGAGCCCTACGCGGTCAGCCTCGGCTACTACCGCAGCGAAGCCGAGGGCACCGCCGCCGGCGACGACGACGAAGTGTCGCTGATCCAGCTGTCCGGCAGCTACGCCTTCGGCCCCGGCATCGACCTGGTCACCTCGATCATGCACGTCAACTATGACGACGAGCGCAACGCCAACGCCGACAACAACGAAGGCTGGGGCGTCGTGACCGGCATGAAGATGGCCTTCTAAGCCGCTTCGAACCAAAAGGGGACGGGCGGGGAAGAGCCGGGGGGCTCTTCCCCGCCCTTTTTTTTGTGTTCGCCCCTCGCCGGGCGCGCGCGTGCCGCGCGCTTGGCCGCCGCCTCAATGGCGGCTGGTTTTTGGGGGCGTCAGGCCGCCGCTTTTTTGTGTTCGCCCCTCGCCGGGCGGGCGCCGTGCCGGCGCCCTTGGCCGCCGCCTCAATGGCGGCTGGTCGTGTTCGCGTTGTTCAGGCCGCCGGTCGTCGCTATGCCGGCGG
>JADGAL010000253.1 GCA_015232025.1 Alphaproteobacteria bacterium | reverse complement strand
CGAGACCTTCCTGGCCAACGTCTTCGACCGCGCCAAGACGCTGCTGGAGACCGAGGTGTCGGACTTCGCCTGGTACGCGCCGTCGCGCGATCTCGCCTCGTTCACCGCCGCGCCGGTGATGAAGGACGGCCGCTTGCTGGGGGTGGTCGCCTTGCAGATCCAGAAGGCGGACCTGTTCGACATCATCGCCGATTACAACGGGCTGGGCCGCACCGGCGAGACCATGGTCGCCGGCCTGTCCGAGGGCGAGGCGGTGATCTACGGCCCCTTGCGCCACGAGGCGGCGCTGGGCCGCGACCGCCGCGTGCGCTTCGACGCGCCGATGGGCGAAATCCTGCGCGGCGCCTTGCGCGGCGGGCGCGGATTGGCGACCGGCGTCGATTACCGCGGCCAGGCGGTGCTGGCCGCGTGGCGCTATCTGCCCTCGTTCCGCTGGGGCATGGTGGTCAAGATCGACTTGTCGGAAAGCATGGCCTCGGTCGAGCGGCTGCGCACCACCGGCTGGTGGGTGCTGGGCGGGGCGAGCGTGTTGATCGTGCTGGTCTCGACCTTCGTGTCGCGCGCCCTGTCGGCGCCGCTGCTGGGCCTGACCGAGGCGGCCCGCGCCATCTCGCGCGGCCGGCTGGGCGAGCGCGCCACCGTGGAAGGCAGCCGCGAGGTGGCCGAGCTGGCGTTGGCCTTCAACGACATGGCCGGCGAGATCGAACGCCACCGCGGCGGCCTGGAACGCTTGGTCGAGGAGCGCACCGCCGAATTGCTGGCCGCCAAGGAGCAGGCCGAGCGCGCCACCCGGACCAAATCGGAATTCCTGGCGATGATGAGCCACGAATTGCGCACCCCGATGAACGGCATCCTGGGCATGGCCGCCCTGCTGGAGGCGCGCCCGCTCGACGCCGAGGCGCGCGCCGAGTTGCGCACCATCCGCCAATCGGGCGAAACGCTGTCGGTGCTGCTGGGCGACATCCTCGACATCTCGCGCATCGACGCCGGGCGCTTGGCGCTGGACGAGCGGGCCTTCGACCCGGTCGCCCTGGTCGAGGGGCTGGGCGCCATGGTCGCCACCACCGCCGCCGACAAGGGCTTGGCCTTCCACACCAACATCGACCCGGCGGTGCCGCGCGCCCTGTCCGGCGATCCGGCGCGGCTGCGCCAAGTGCTGTTCAATCTGGCCGGCAACGCGGTGAAGTTCACCGCCTCGGGCGGCGTGACGATCCGCCTGGACCGCCTGCCCGACGAGGACGACCGCGTCAGGCTGGGCTTCGCCGTCGCGGACAGCGGCATCGGCATCCAGGACTCGGCGCGCGAGACCATCTTCCGCCCCTTCACCCAGGCCGACGCCGGCATCGCGCGGCGCTTCGGCGGGGCGGGGCTGGGCCTCGCCATCTGCAAGCGTCTGGTCGAGGCGATGGGCGGCGCCATCCACTGCGACAGCGAGCCCGCCCACGGCAGCACCTTCCGCTTCACCCTGGCCTTCCGCCCGGCCAACGCCGCCCGGCCGGCCGAGGACGGCTTCGTCTCGCCGCCGCCGCCGCCGCCGCTCGACCTGTTGGTGGTCGAGGACGAGGAGGTCAACCGGCTGGTGCTGGGCGGCTTGCTGAACCGCGACGGCCACCGCGTCACCCTGGTCGAAACCGGCCCCGAGGCGATCGAAGCCGTCAAGGCCCACGACTTCGACATGGTGCTGACCGATCTGCGCCTGCCCGGCATGGACGGCCTGGCGGTCGCCCGCCAAGTGCGCGCCCTGGCCCAATCACGCGGCCGCAGCCTTCCGGTGCTGGCCGTCACCGCCAATCTGATGGCCGAGGACATCCAATCCTGCGAGGCGGCCGGCATGGCCGGAGTGGTCGGCAAGCCGGTCGATCCCCGCCGCCTACGCCGCGCCATCGCCGACGCCCTGGCCGGCCACGCCCCTCCCCGCGCGGAACCGGCCGACGCCGCCGAGCAACTTGCCGACCTGCTGCCCCCCGAAGAGGTCGAACGCCTGATGGCCCTGTGCCGGGGCACCATCGAAAGCACGCTGGAGCGGCTGGCCCAAGCCGTCGAAACCGCCGACCGCGAGGCCACCGCCGCCCTCGCCCACCGCTTGGCCGGCACGGCCGGCGTCTACGGCCTGATGCCATTGCGCGAAGCGGCGCTCGGACTGGAGGACGCGGCGCGGGCCGGCCACGCGGTGCGGGGAGCGTTCGCGGAAGTCGAGCGGCGGTGGCGGGTGTGAGCCACCCTTTCGCCGTCATGCCCGCGCTTGACATGCTTGACACGGGCATCCACGCGGCAACTCAAAGAACGAAGCGGGCCTCGACCTCGGCATAGGGGGCGACGACCCCGTCTTCGGTTCGCGACAGCATGCCCAACTTGACCAGGGCGTCGACGTCCCGATGGACGTTCTTGTAGTCGCGGCGCAGTTCACCCGCCAAAGCCCTGATGCTGCGCACCTGATGATGGCGCACATGGCGCAGCAGGTGCAGCCGCTTCGGCGTCAATGTCGCCAGCAGCGTTTCGAGATTACGGAAGGTGACGTTCGCTTCATCCACGGCCTCGCCACGCTCGGCGCGCTTCCACGCGTCCACGAAACGGCGACCCATGTCCTCGGGCGTCCCGACATGGACGTGAATGGTTTTCGTCATGACTCACCTCGCGCTTGGCTGACGTCGGATAGGAAGTCCGCGACCACCTTTTCGGGCGTCGTGAAGGCGTATCGCTCCTCGACATCTTGGAAATGGCGATGGTCGCCCTTTCCCCGCTCGTTGTCATAGCCCACGAGCCGACGCCCAGGATAACCGTAGAACAGACTGTATTTGAACGCGTGCGCGCTTCCATGGACCGGCCGAGGTACGATCCAGATGATCATTTCGAGGATCGCGCCATCCTCGTAGTCCATGCGGTCGTAGAAGATGCAGGTGGCGGCCATATGGTTCAAGATACCATATGGCCGTATGGCGTCAAACACCATATGGTCATCACTCCGCGACCGGTCGCACCGATGATCGCCTGTCCGAACCCGCAGGGAACCACGCCATGCGCACCATCTCCGCCGCCTATGCCAACCGTCATTTCTCTCGCATCCTGCGGGACGTGCGAGCCGGCGAGACGGTGACCGTGACATCGCGGGGCATCCCGGTCGCCACCATCCAGCCCGTCCCGTCGGCGGCGCTCGATCCGGGTTTGACGAAGGGCGCCCTTTTGGCGCGGCTGCGCGCCCAGGCGCCGTCCGGCGCGACTTGGCGGCGGGATGAACTCCATGATGATGGAACTGAACGGTAATCACCCCCGCGTCACCGCCGGCGCGAAGCGGTAGCCGTGGCCGCGGCAGGTCTCGATCAGGGCGGGGTCGCCCAGCTTGCGGCGCAGGCGGCTGATCAGGATGTCGATGGCGCGCGGGCCGGTGTCGGCCTCGGAGCCGGACAGGGCGGTGACCAGGCGGTCGCGGCCCAGGATGCGGCCGGCGCGGGTGGCCAGCAGGGCGAGGAGGTCGAATTCGGCCGGAGTCAGGTCGGCCGGGCCGGCGGGGCCGGTCAATGAGCGGTTTTCGATGTCGAGCGCCCAGCCCTGGAATCGCCACACCTCGCCGGCCGGGGCGGGGCGGCCGCGGGTGCGGTCGAGCACGTTGCGCACGCGGGCCAGCAATTCGCGGGGGTAGAAGGGCTTGGTGACGTAGTCGTCGGCGCCACCCTCCAGGCCGCCGGCCCGGTCGTCGGGGCCGGTGCGGCTGGTCAGCATGATGATGCCCACACCCGAGCGGGCGCGCACCTCGCGGGCCAGGGCGGTGCCGTCGGCGTCGGGCAGCATCAGGTCGAGCAGGATCAGATCGACCTCGTCGGCGTCGAGCACGCCGCGCATCTCCAAGCCGTCCGCCGCCTGGGTGACGCGATGGCCCGCCGCGCCGAGCAGCGCCGCCACCAGCGCCCGCACGGCCGGATCGTCGTCGACCACCAGGATATGCGCCTTGCCGCCCATGCCGGAAAAATATCAGAAACATCGACCGTGTATAGTCCCCTTGCGAACGGATGGGCGCGCCGCCCTTCCGCGACTGTCAAATACGCGAAAGCATTAAGCCGCACGGTGAAAGTCGTGCGGCCGAGACGCATTGCATACGCCATACTAATGGTGGCATGATTACTTTTTGCGCATGCTCAAAGATTAATCAACGACTGGCGCGATTGTGGGCCGCGCGGCCTCCACGTTGATGGCGACTTTCCCTATTTCTCAATGACTTGGCCGTTGGCCCGCTTCTTGCCTCATCCACCGCATCGACAAACCGATGCGAGGGGAATCCCGATGAAGTCTTTGCGAGCCGTAGCCGGAGCCGGCGTGGTCGCCGCCGCGACCTTGTGGGGCGGGGTGGCCCAGGCCGCCGACACCATCAAGGTGGGCGTGCTGCACTCCCTGTCCGGCACCATGGCGATCAGCGAGACCACGCTCAAGGACACCGTCCTGATGATGGTCGACGACATCAACAAGAAGGGTGGCCTGCTGGGCAAGAAGGTCGAGGCGGTGGTCGTCGACCCGGCCTCGAACTGGCCGCTGTTCGCCGAGAAGGCGCGCGAGTTGCTGGCCAAGGAGAAGGTGGCGGTGGTGTTCGGCTGCTGGACCTCGGTGTCGCGCAAGTCCGTGCTGCCGGTGTTCGAGGAACTGAACGGCCTGCTGTTCTACCCCGTCCAGTACGAGGGCGAGGAGTCCTCGCGCAACGTCTTCTACACCGGCGCCGCGCCGAACCAGCAGGCGATCCCCGCCGTCGAATACCTGATGAGCGAAGAGAAGGTCGAGCGCTGGGTGCTGGCCGGCACCGACTACGTCTATCCGCGCACCACCAACAAGATCCTGGAGTCGTTCCTGAAGTCCAAAGGCGTCAAGGCCGAGGACATCATGATCAACTACACCCCGTTCGGTCATAGCGACTGGCAGACCATCGTCGCCGACATCAAGAAGTTCGGCGCCGGCGGCAAGAAGACCGCCGTCGTCTCGACGATCAACGGCGACGCCAACGTGCCGTTCTACAAGGAACTCGCCAACCAGGGCGTGAAGGCCACCGACATCCCC
>JADGAL010000252.1 GCA_015232025.1 Alphaproteobacteria bacterium | reverse complement strand
GAGAACCGCATGGTGGCGCTGGTCCGCCGCTTCGGCGCCGAGCGGATCATCGTCAACAGCGCCGCCGATTGGGGGGTCAGCGATCCCCTCAAGGTGCCCAAGACGGCGCGCGCCATGCGCGAGGCCGGCATCTCCGAGGCCGAGATCCGGACCATCTTCTGGCTCAACCCGGTGTTCTTCTTCGCCCAGAGCGGCCGCCTGCTGCTCGGCGACGTGGAAACCCCAGCCGAGGTCGATCAGCGGCGGCTGTGGGAGGGCAATTCCGTGCTGCGCGGCCAGACCCCCGTGGTGGGCGCTTAAGGATGCGGCGCACCGTCGTTCTCGACGTGGTCGGCCTGACGCCCGCCTTGCTCGAGCACGCGCCGGTGCTGCGCGGACTGGCGGCGCGCGGCGCCATGCGGCCGTTGCGGCCGGGGCTGCCGGCGGTGACCTGTTCGGCGCAGTCCAGCTTCGTCACCGGGCTGCCGCCGTCCGGGCATGGCGCGGTGGGCAATGGCTGGTATGTCCGCGACCTCGCCGAGATCATGTTCTGGCGCCAGTCCGACGCCCTGGTGCAAGGCGAGAAGCTGTGGGAGATCGCCAAACGGCGCGACCCCGATTTCACCTGCGCCAAGCTGTTCTGGTGGTACAACATGCACGGCGCGGTCGATTGGGCGGTGACGCCCCGGCCGATGTATCCGGCCGACGGCCGCAAGATCCCCGATCTGCACAGCCGCCCCGCCGATCTGCGCGACGAGTTGCAGAACCGGCTGGGGCGCTTTCCGCTGTTCCACTTCTGGGGACCGATGGCCGACATCCTGTCCAGCCGCTGGATCGGCAAGGCGGCCTTGCACGTCCTGGCGACCCGCCGCCCGACGCTGACCCTGGTCTATCTTCCGCATCTCGACTACGACCTCCAGCGCCTTGGCCCCGACGATCCGCGCATTCCCGGCGCGGTGGCCGAGATCGACGCGGTCTGCGCCGAGATCGTCGAACACGCCGAGGCTGGCGGCGCCCGAATCGTGGCGCTGTCGGAATACGGCGTCACCGGCGTGTCGGGCGCGGTTTATCCCAATCGCGCCCTGCGCCGCGCCGGCTTGCTGGCGGTGCGCGACGAGATGGGCCGGCAATTGCTCGACGCCGGGGAAAGCGAGGCCTTCGCGGTCTGCGATCATCAGGTGGCCCATGTTTATGTGCGCAACCCGGCGCGCCTGCCCGAGGTGGCGGCGCTGCTGTCGGGGCTGGACGGGGTCGAGCGGGTGCTCGACGCCGAGGGCAAGCGGGCCGAGGGACTGGATCACCCGCGGGCCGGCGATCTGGTGGCGATCAGCCGCGCCTCGCGCTGGTTCGCCTATTACCACTGGCTCGACGACCGGCGCGCCCCGGATTACGCCCGCACCGTCGACATCCACCGCAAGCCCGGCTACGACCCCGCCGAGTTGTTCATCGACCCGGCGCTGCGCCTGCCCAAGCTGCGCATCGCCAGCCGCCTGCTCGGCAAGACGCTGGGCTTTCGCACTCTGATGGACGTGATCCCGCTCGACGCCGCGCTGGTCCGCGGCTCGCACGGGCGGCGTCCCGACACGCCGGCCGAAGGCCCGCTGATCATCAGTTCGGAACCCGATCTGCTGCCCGAGGGTCCCGTCGACGCCACCCAGGTGCGCGACATCCTGCTCGCCCACGTCTTCGATCTCCAACCGGCCCGCGCATGAGACGCCTCGCCGTCCTGCTGCTCATCCCCCTGCTGGCCGGGTCGGGGCTGGGGCCGTCGCTCAACGACAAATGGCTGCCCGGCTTCCTGATCCGCTTCCAGGCGCGGCACGGGCTGGGCGCCATGCCGGCCTTCGACGCCGGACGGGTCGGCGGTCGCGAACTCGATGACATCGTCACTTATCTGGGCGAGTTGCGGCGCGCCGGGTGAGTGGTGCCGGAAACCGTCCACCGTGTTACCCTCGCCGGTGGCGGGGAGCGCGCATCGATGACCATGATCTTGACGGATGACCACCGGCTCGCGCGCGGCGGCCTGGGCTGGCCGGCGTGATCGCCGCCGATCCCGGCTGGCTGGCCGGGTTCGCCCTGGTCCTGCTGGCCACCGGCCTGATCGCCGGCGTGGTGGCTGGGCTGCTTGGGGTGGGCGGCGGCATCGTCATCGTGCCGGTGCTGTTCCATCTGCTGGGCTTGGCCGGCGTCGACCCGGCGATCAAGATGCATCTGGCGGTGGGCACCTCGCTGGCCACCATCATCCCCACCGCGATCACCTCGATGCGCGCCCACGCGCGGCGGGGCGCCGTCGATCACGATCTGCTGCGCCTATGGGCGCCGGCGGTCTTCCTGGGTGTCGTGGCGGGCACCGCGCTGGCCGCCTTCTGGGCCAAGGGCACCGTGCTGACGGCGGTGTTCGCGACGGTCGCCCTGCTGGTCGCCGCCAACATGGCGATTCGCCCCGAGCCCCGGCCGGTGGTCGGCGGGCTGCCCGGTCGATGGGCGCAATGGGCGCTGGCCATGGTGATCGGCGGATTTTCGGCGATGATGGGAATCGGCGGCGGCACCCTGGGGGTGCCGATCCTCAGCGCCTTCGCCTATCCGATCCGCCGCGCGGTGGGCACCGCCTCGGCGATCGGCCTGATCGTCTCGCTGCCCGGAACGATCGGCTTCGTGGCGGCCGGGCTGGGCCATGACGGCCTGCCCTTCGGCTCGCTGGGCTACGTCAACTTGGTCGGAGTGGCGCTGATCGTGCCGGCCTCGATCCTGACCGTGCCGCTGGGGGCCAAGCTCGCCCATTCCATGCCGGTGGCGTGGCTCAGGCGGGCCTTCGCGTTGTTCCTGCTGCTGACCGCGGGGCGTATGTTTTACGGGTTGATCTGAAGCGAGCCGGTTCCGTGCTCGATGAAGAAGGACTTGTAGGACATGTCCGTTTCCAGGATGTGCAAGGTCAGCCAGTTGTGCAGGAAGCCCAGCACCTCGTTGCCCATCGACGCGTTGGGGTCCGAGCGGAAGCGGGTCAGGATGTCGATCACCTGCTGCTTCAGCTCCTGGTGCTGCGCGATGTGCTCGTCGCTGGCGGGATAGCCCATTTCGACCATCAACGCCTCTTCGCGGGCGAAATGCGTCTCGGTGTAGTCGATCAGCACCGTCAGCACCTGCTCGACCGTTTCACGGACGTTGCCGGTGACGAACGCCTCGTGAAGCTGGTCGATCAGGTCGACCAGGATCTTGTGGTCGCGGTCGAAGGTTTCGACTCCGACGCTGAACTTGTCCTGCCAGGTAAAGAAGCTCACTGGTCTCTCCAGCCGCAAAGTTCGCAACGAGGGGTCCGACAGGTTTAACCCAGTGGGAGGCGGGCTACAAGGCCGTGGCGTCGATAACGTCGCGAAGCTGTGACAGGATCGACCCCTTCGAGGGTGAAAACGCCCCGTCGAACACCGCCGAGCCGATCGTGAAGGCGTCGGCCCCGGCCAGCATGGCCTCGCGGACCCTGAGCGGACTGTCGATCGAGCCTGCCACCAACAGCAGCCCGTCGGTGGCTTGGCGGGCGGCGCGGATCAGCGCGGTGGGGTCGGATTCGGTGGCGCGCCACGCCAGCAGGTCAACTCCGGCGCAGCCCGCCGCCATGGCGGCGCGGCAATCGGCGGCCACCGAATCCGGCGTGCCGGCCAGCAAGGTGGGATGGCCGAACGGTCGGCCGGGGAAGGGCAGGTACAGCGCCCGCCCGGCCAGGGCGCTCAGCGCGAAGGCGATGTCTTGCCCGCCCAGCACGCGATCGACGCCCAGCGCGGCGGCGACGCGGATCGACTCGCGCGCCGACTCGGCGCTGGTCGCCACCACCTCCATGTAGGAGACGGCGCCCATCTCGCGGATCGCCCGCGTCAGGCGTTCGAGCACCGGCCGCTCGACGCCGACATCCTTGAAGCCGACATGGCGCAGGCCCAGCGGCCGGATCAGCTCGATGACGTCGAGACAATCCGTCACCGTGCGGTCGTTGCGGGTGAGCATGAAGACGAAATCCATCGCCCGCCATGATGGCCGCGCCGGACCCCGCCGACAAGCCGCCCGCACGGGTGGAACATTGGCCGTCCTTTGGTGTTGCCGCTTGGCGGCCGCGCGCCAAGCGCGGCTGGTCCTTCTCCGCCCTTTGAGCGATCCCGCCAAAACCTTCTGTCGAAATTAACCTTTATCGTCCCCATCTTGATCCCAAAGGGTTCGGAGGGGACGATGGACTGGCTGGGGCAATCCGGTTTGACGCCGCACGGCTTCTGTCTGAGCTGGGACTGGCGGCTGATCACCGCCCATGTCTTGGCCGACCTCTTCATGGCGATCAGCTACGCCGGCTGCGGCGCGCTGATCTTCTGGTTCGGACGCCGCCGCCCCGACATGGGGCCGGCCGTGCTGTTCAACGCCCTGGGCACCGTCTTCGTGATGTGCGGCATCACGCATCTCAGCGACATCGCGACCATCTGGATGGCCGGCTACGAGCTTCAAGCCGTCTTGAAGGTGAGCAGCGCCGCCGCCTCGATCACCACCGTGACCATCCTGGTCGCCTTGGCGCCGCGCGCCCTGGCGGTTCCCTCGATCGCCCAACTGCAAGAGGCCAACGCCCGGCTGGCGAGCGAGCGGCGAACCCACGCCGCCACGGCGGCCCGGCTGGCCCAGTTGGGCGACGCGGTCGAGCAGAATCCCAACATGATCATCGTGACCGACCAGGACGGCACCATCACCTATGTCAACCGCGCCTTCGAACGCCTGACCGGCCACGACCGCGCCAATGTGACGGGGCGAAAGCCGTCGATCCTGCGCTCGCCCGACACGCCGCAATGGGTCCACGAAAATCTGTGGCAGGCCATTCGCGCCCGCGAGGTGTGGCGCGGCGAGTTGAAGGACGTGCGCAGCGACGGCACCGTGCTGTGGGTGTCGGCCAGCATCGCCCCGCTGCGCGGCCTCGACAACGAGGTGACCGGCTACGTCGCCATCCACCAAGACATCACCGACCGCAAGCTGGCCGAGGACGAACTGATCCAGGCCCGCCGCCAAGCCGACATCGCCAACCGCGCCAAAAGCGAG
>JADGAL010000251.1 GCA_015232025.1 Alphaproteobacteria bacterium | reverse complement strand
CGGCGCGTCGGGCGCCCGCAGGGCGATCGACAGGCCCAACGGCTCCAGCCGGCCAACGGCGGGCAGCGGCGCCGAGACCACCATTTCGCCCTCGCCCGCGCGCGGGCCGGCGACGCCGGGAGCGACCAGCGTGGCCTGCGAGTGGTGGACCAGCGAATCGAGTGGCAGCCGATAGAACAGCGCGCCCTCGGGAGTCGCGGTGCGCGAATAGACCAGCATCTCGGCGGCGAGCAGATGCGGCCGGCCGCCCTCGGCGCGCAGGGTGGTGAGTGGCCGGCCCTCGGCGATGGCGGCCAGCAGCCACTGGCGCTCGGTCTCGCTCAGCGGCCCGCGGCCATTGGTGGCGATGGTCTTGGCCTCGAAATCGGTGAAGACGATGCCGACCGGCAGGCCGTCGACCTGCTGAAAGCCGTTCAGGAAGGGGATCAGATAGGTTTCCTTGCCGGCGCTGTCGACCAGCGCGGTGGCCAGCACGCTGTTGCCGGCCAGCGCCTTCATGGTCTCGGTCACCGTGGCCAGCAGCCCGCCGGCCTGATGGGCGACCAGTCGCGCCTGGGCCGCCACCCCGGCCTGGTAATGATCCAGCAATTGGCGGCGCCCGGCCGCGTGCAGGATGGCCGCCAGGCCCAGCATCAGCGTCAACGAGAGGACCGACGAGATCAGCGCGAAGCGCAGGGCGAGGCCGCGGCTCATGACCTCACCGTCCTTCGCCGACCAGTCCCCCATCGGGAAGGGGCACCAGAACGCCGCGGGAATCGTAGCGCGCCATCAAAAGATCGTCGGCGTTCAGCGCCTCGTGGCGGTCGGGGGTGAACGGCCGGGGGTAGCGCTTGACCAGACCGCGATGGGCGCCGACTTGTTCCAGCGCGTCGCGCACCAGGGCGCGGTCGGTGCCGCCCGCCAAATCGATGGCGCGCGCCAGGATGTGGGTCAGGTCGTAGGCGTGGGCGAATCCGACCGGCGCCTCGACATCCTCGATGCGGTCCATTCCGAACAGCCGGCCGGCGACCGCCAGCACGCGATCGCGGATGGCGGGGTCGGCGCGGTACAGGCTGAAGGTCTGGATCACCGAGAAATCCACCTCGGCCAGCGCCTTGCCGGCCTGTCCGACGAAGTCGCCGCCGGTCACGCCCCAATGGCTGATGATCGGCACCCGTCGCTCGCGCGGCAGGGCGGCGACCTCGCGCACCAGCACCGCCGCCTCGTCGTCGTTGGCGACCAGCACCACGGCCCGCGCGCCCGCGTCGATCAGGCTCAGATATTTGTCGACCAGCGAGCGGTCGCGCCAATTGTACCAGGCGACGGCCGCCAGGCGCGGCCCGCCGCCGGCCTCGAAATGGCCTTGGGCGGCGGCCATGTTGCTGCGCCCCCAGGCGGTGTTGGTGAGCAGCAGCCCGACCTGTTCGACTCCCTTGGCGTGGGCGTGGCGCAGCATGGTGGGCATCGCCAGGCTGTCGCGCAACGACAGGCGGAAGACGAAGTTGGGCGACATGCCGTTGGCGACGATCGCGTCGGCCGAGGACCATGGCGCCAGAAACAGCGTTCGGGTGCGCCTCAGCACCTCCATCTCCTCCAGCACGACCGGGCTGAAGCGGCCGCCGAACACCGCCACCAGATCGGGCATGGCGGCGAATTCCTCGATGTTCTTGATGCCGCGCGCCGGCATCGACCGATTGTCCCGGGTCACCAGCGCGAGCGGGCGGCCGCCCAGCACGCCGCCCTTGGCGTTGATCTCGTGAATGGCGGTCAGAATGCCCCGCTCGATCGAGCGGGCCGACGTGCTGTTGGTCAGCCCGAACTCGCCATCCAGGCCGATCAGCACCGGCTCGCCCGCCGCCGCGGCGGGCCAAGCGAATAGAAGCGTCAACAGCAGGGCGAGGGCGCGGCACAGGAGGGGCAATCGATCGCTCCGGCTTGGGGGTGCGTCATAGGCTATAGGGGTGCCTCGTCGGCGGCGACCCCGCTTTGGAATCATTCCACCAAGGAGGGAGACGCGGATTGCCCAATCGGGCGAACCGGCTTACCCTGGGACCCCATGAGCGAATCCGAATATGGCGCCTATCTCGTCTTGACCGACATCTCGGGCTACACCCCGTTCGTGAAGGCCCATGCCGAGGTGATCCGGCACGCGCAATACGCCATCTCGGAACTGCTGGGCGCGGTGCTCGCGGTGGCCGAGCCGCCGCTGGTGCCGGCCAAGCTGGAAGGCGACGCGGTGTTCTTCCAGGCCCCCGACGGCGGGCCGGCCGATGGGCTGGCCGTGGGGCGCAGCCTGACCCGCTTCTTCGACGCCTTCTACGCCCGCCGCGACGCGATGGTGTCGGCCAACTCGTGCCATTGCCAAGCCTGCGCCGGGTTGGGGGCGATGGAGTTGAAGACCATCGCCCATCGCGGGCCGATCCATTCGTACCGGCTGGGCGGCTTCGACGAACTGGCCGGCTTCGACATCATCGTCGCCCACCGCCTGCTCAAGAACGGGGTTGGCGGGCGGCGCTATCTGCTGGTCACCGAGGCGGCGTGGCCCGGATTGGGGCTGCCCGCCGACCGCGCGCGGCCCCACCGCGAGGACTATGCCGATGTCGGCCCGGTGGACGCCCGCCTGTTGATCGACGGGCTGGGGCCGCCGCCGGGCGAAACGCCGCCGCCGGCCGGGCCGACGGCGCGCCTGATCGAGGCTTTGCGCAAGGGCCTGGGATGGCGCCTGCGGAGCCTCGTCAAGTAGCTCAGTGGGTGGCCAGCCCGTCGGGCTGACCGACCACCACGGCGGCCAGCCGGTCGGGGCGCAGCAGGCGCTTGGCGATCTTGCGGACGTCGTCGGCTTGGACCGCCTCGATCAGGGCGTTGCGCTTTTCAAGATAGTCGATGCCCAGGTGATCCATCTGCATCGCCAGCAGAATGCCGGCGATCGCGCCGACGCTGTCGAATTGCAGCGGGAACGAGCCGGTCAGATAGGTCTTGGCGTCGTCCATCTCGGCGGGGGTCGGTCCGTGCTCGGCCATGCGCCGCCATTCCTCGCGGATCAGGGCCAGCGATTCGGCGACCCGGCCATTGGCGGTCGCCACCCCGCCGATGATCAGCGGGGCGTAGTCGAAGGGGCTCAAGGCGCTGTGGACCGAATAGGCGAGGCCGCGCTTCTCGCGCACCTCGGTGAACAGCCGCGAGCTGAAGCCGCCGCCGCCCAGGATGTAGTTCATCACATAGGCCGGGAACCATTCGGGGTCCTCGCGGGCGATGCCCTCGTGTCCGAACACCACCACGCTTTGCGGATTGTTGCGCTCGATCACCTGGACGCGACCATTCGCCTTGGGCGACGTGACGGCGACGGCCGGCGGGCCGACCGTCTCGGGCAGATCGCCAAAGGTCTGGTCGAGCAGCGGCTTCAACTGCTCGGCGGTGATGTCGCCGACCACCGAGACGACCAGCCGGTCGCGGCCGAAGGCGCCGGCCGGGAAGGCGCGCAGATCGGCGGCGGTGATCGCCTTGACCGATTCGGGGGTGCCCTTGACCGGCCTGCCATAGGGGTGGTCGGGGAACTGCAAGGCGAACCAGGCGCGGTTGGCGACCACCGAGGGATTTTGCAGATCGGCGGCCAGCCCGCTAAGGATCTGGCTGCGGATGCGCTGCACCGGCTCGTCGTCGAAACGCGGCTGGGTCAGGGCGATCCGCATCATCGAAAAGGCGCTGTCGCGGTGCTCGGTCAGCGTCTTCAGGCTGCCATGGAAGGAATCCTGGCCGCTGCTGAACGACAGGTCGATCGACAGATCCTCAAGCCGCTTCTGGAAGGCGTAGGAGTCCAACTCTCCGGCGCCCTCGTCCAGCAGGCCCGAGACCATGTTGGCCAGCCCGGCGCGGTCGGCCGGATCGAGCGCCGAGCCGCCGCGGAAGGCGAACTCCATCGCGATGATCGGGTTGATGTGGTCCTGAACCAGCCAGGCCTCGATGCCCTTGGCGCTGACCACCCGCTCGACGGGGGGGCTGGCGGCGGCGGGAAGCGCGGGCAGGATGGCCAAGCCCAGCGCCAGGAACAAACGTCGCATGATGATCGTCACGAGCGGCCCTCCTTGTCGCCGGCCGGCAGCAGCACGCCGGTCACCGACGCCTTTTCATCCAGCACCTTGCGGGCCGCCTGGGCGACCTGCGCGGCGGTCACGGCGGCGATGCGCTCGGGCCACGCCTCGACGTCGGCCACGCTTTGGCCGGTGGTCAGGCCGGTGCCCAGCACGTTGGCGCCGGTGTAAAGGGAATCGCGGGCATAGACCGCGCTGGCTTGCAGGCGTCGCTTGGCGCGCTCGATCTCCTCGGGCGGCACGCCCTTTTCCAGGATCGCCTCGACCTCGGCCTCCATCGCCCGTTCGACCAGGGCGATGTCCACGCCGGGACGCGGCGAGACGTAGACGCCGAAGGTCGAGGTGTCGATGGCGGTCGGGTCGTACCAGGCGCCCGCCGACGAGGCCAGTTCCTTGTCGACCACCAGGCTGCGGTAGATCTGGCTGGTGGCGCCGCCGCCGACCACCTCGGACAGCACTTGCAGCGCGTAGGCCAGGCCGTCGGGGTCGCGGTTGTAGCTGGGGGCGTGATAGCTGCGGCTCCAACTGGGCTGGCGCACCCGCGCGTCGCGCAATTCGACCCGCCGCGCCGCCACCTGGGGCGGTTCGGCGGTGCGCAGGCGTTCGGGCAGCTGGCGCGCCGGGATGGCGCCGTAATGCTTCTCGGCCAGCGGCTTCAGTTCGTCGACGGTGATGTCGCCCGCCACCACCAGGATGGCGTTGTTGGGGGCGTACCAGCGATGATAGAACGCCTCGGCGTCGGCCCGGGACAGGCTGCCGACCTCGCTGGCCCAGCCGATCACCGGATTGTGGTAGGGGTGGTTGAGGTAAAGGGCGGCGCGCACCTGCTCGTTCAACAGCGCCGACGGGCTGTTGTCGGTGCGCGAGCGGCGCTCCTCCAGGACCACGTCGCGCTCGGTCAGCACGTCCTTTTCGGCGAGGCGCAGATTGACCATGCGGTCGGCCTCGAGCGTCATCGCCAGTTCCAGCCG
>JADGAL010000250.1 GCA_015232025.1 Alphaproteobacteria bacterium | reverse complement strand
GGCCGCCGATCCGGCCTTCCTGCCGGCGGCGTCCAGGGTGGTGCGCGGCGCGCTGACCGCCGGTCGTCACGACGAGGCGGCGGCGGTGCTCGCCGAGACTTGGCGGCACGCGCCGTCGCGCCTGCTGCTGGCGGCGGCCGAACCGGCCGACGGCGACGCCGGATCGCGTCTGCGTCACCGCGAATCGCTGGTCGCCGGCAACCCGGATCATTGCGAAAGCCATCTGGCGGTCGGCGAAGCGGCCGTCGCCGCCGAGCAATGGGGTTTGGCGCGACGGCATCTGGTGGCGGCGGCCAAGGCGGTCTCCGACCGGCGGGTCTTTGGCCTGATGGCCGAGGTGGAGGAACGCGAGACGGGCGACCAGACGGCCGCCGCGATGTGGCACCGCCGCGAAGGCACGGCGCCGCTCCCCCACTGGCATTGCGGGGCGTGCGGTGCCGAAGTCGCCGATTGGGCGCCGCTTTGCCCGTCCTGCGACGCGGGGGCGACCATCGTTTGGGATCGCCCACCGGGCTGACCCGAACGAGCGGCTGTCTCGTCAAAAAAGCGGGTCGGTCGATCGCCGCCACCACCTGGGCCTGGGCGCGGTCACGGGGGCAACCTCCCACGCCGTCATGCCCGTGCTCGACACGGGCATCCCACGAGATGGCCGCCGTACCATGAAGCAAGCGCCATGCCGGACAGCCGTGGGTCAAGCCCGGCCATGACGGAAAAGGGGACAAAAGAGAACCTTTTGTTGGCGTCAGTGCACTAGCAGGGGCCGTTTGGGGCCGGTTTGGCCCTCGCTCGGCGGATATGGCGTATTAATATGGCGTGCAAGAGGAATTGAACGCCATGTTTCCACCTCCACTCAGATATTGCACGCCACAAATAGGAAACACCCCGGGTAGGCGAAAATCGCCCTTGAGACCCACGATGACGGCACATATGCTATCACCATGGTTCCACTGGTCATCGACACCAATGTTTTCGTTGCCGCGCTACGCTCCGGTGGCGGGGCGTCGCGTCAAGTCTTGCGGCGTTGCCTGGAGGGCGGCTACCGGCCGCTGTTCTCCAACGCCCTGTGGCTGGAATACGAGGATCTGCTGGCGCGGCCGGTATGGACGGATCAGACGACGGCGGAGGAGCGCCGTCAGGTGCTGGCGGCCCTTGCCGCCGCCGGTCAGTGGATCAAGATCTATTATGGCTGGCGCCCCAACCTGCGGGACGAGGGCGACAACCACCTGATCGAACTGGCCATCGCCGGAGCCGCGCGGGCGATCGTCACCCACAATATCCGCGATGTGCGCGGCGGCGAACTGCGCTGGAGCAATCTTCTGGTTCTGACCCCTTCGCAATGCCTGGAGCAGATGAGATGAGCACCTTGACCATCCGCCTTCCCGACGACACCGCCCAGCGCCTCAAGCAACTGGCGGCGTCTCGCGGCGTCAGCCTCAACAAGCTGATGGAGGAACTGGGCACCACCGCCCTGGCCGCCCACGACGCGGAGACCCGCTTCCACGCGGCGGCGGCTGGAGCCGACCGGCAGAAGGCTCTCGACATCCTGGCGCGCCTGGACGCGGACGAGGAGCGTACGTCCCATTGACGATGGGGCTTGCGGTAAGCGCGAAAAGGCCCTCACCGTCGTTGCGCACTCAATAGCCGTCCCGGCGGTGCGCGGCATTGTCCCAGGCCGCCCCGATAATTTGCTGCGATGTTTCCACCATAATCGCCAAAATCGGCGCGGACGGTGGAAACGTTATCAGCCGCGAATCGCGGTGGTCACCAGATGGATGGCCAGCCCCACCAAGCCGCCGACGATGGTGCCGCTGATGCGGATGTATTGCAGATCGGCGCCCATGTGGCGTTCGGCGCGGCCGGTCAGGTCGCTGGCTTCCCAACCCAGGATCAGGTCGGCGATCAACCGGCCGAGCGTGGCGCGGCGCGGCATGACGTGCCGTTCGAAGGCGGCACGACACCAGTCGTTGACCGATTGGCGCAGCGACTCGTTCTCGCGCAGCCGTCGTCCGAGTTGATCGAGCAGCCGCTCCAGCGCCGCCGCCAGACCGGCGCGGTCGGCGGTCAGGCGGTCCTCGATATCCCGCCAAACGCGATCCAGCAACGCCTCGACCGCCGTGTCCTCGGCGACCCGCGCCGTGATTGTTTCCAGCCGCGCGGCGAATTCCGCCGATTCGGCCAGGGTGCCGATCTGCTCGTTGACCAGCCTTTCGAATTCCAGGCGCCAGGGATGGCCCGGATCGCGCAACTCGGCGACGGTGTCGGTGATGCCCTCGACCACGGCGTCGGCCACCCGCGTCTCGATCCACAGCGGCATCCATTCGCCACAGCGCAGCGATACTTTCCTGCGGATCAGCTTCTGGTGACGGGCGACGAATCCCCCCACCTCGTCCAGGGCGAAGTCGAGCGCCCGCAGATGCTGGCCGTTCTCGGTCAGGATGCTGAGCACCTGGGCCATGCGGGCCGGATTGACCACCGTGGGCAGACCGCGTTCGAGGGCGGCGCCGACCGAGGCGCGCAGGCGATCCTCGCCGATGGTGGCCAGCAGGGCGGGAAAGGTCTCGACCGCCCGGCGCGCCAGGACTTCGCGCAGCTCGGGCCGGTCCAGCCAGACGGCCGCCTGGCCGGCCGGGTCGAGTTCGGTCAGGCGCCGCGCCATGTCGGGCGACGCCACCAGGTTGGCGGCGACGAAGCGGCCGATCGCGGCGGCGATTCGGCCTTGATTACGGGTGATGACGGCGGTGTGGGGCAGGGGAATGCCCATCGGATGGCGGAACAACGCCACCACCGCGAACCAGTCGGCGACCGCCCCCACCACCGCCGCCTCGGCGAAGGCGCGCAAGGGCGCCAGCCACGGCCAGCGCGGTTCGGCCCACCAGGCGGCGACGAAGGCCAGCGCCACCACCACCAGCAGGCCGGTGGCCAGTCGGCGCATCCGCCGCAAATCGACTTCGGCGGCGTCCGACGACTCCGGCGCGACGGTCGAATGATGCAACGGCTGCCCCCCGGCCTTCGTCTGACGACATCCACTGCTATCGTCATGCGGCGCGGCGGTCAAGCCGGGCGCGAGGGCGGCTCGCTATCGAGTCGGGAATAGGTCTCGCGACGAACCGAACGCGCCGTGCGCTTGCCCACCTTGGTGCGCAGAAAGCCCAGCAGCAGGCCGGCGGCGATCAAGGTGGTCAGCATCGAATATCATTATCATTATCATTATCATTATCATTGCATTGGCTATATAATTCTTCAGCGCGTGATATGACGAAAAGCTGTTCGACGGACGGTAATGTCGCAACGTGACTCAAAAGAACAGGCAAACTGGGCCGACGAGAACGGCGTGACGGTCTGCCGGCCGCCGGGCGGAGAGGCCGACCCGGTGTCGCCCTTCGACCAAGCCGCCGCAGGCGATGCGCGATCGCTCTTCGAATGGACGCAGGCGGTAGCCACCGGCCACCCGGAAATCGACGAGGATGACAAGCGGCTGCTGCTGCTTCTTCAGGAATTGCAGGCCGCGCACCAGGAGAACCAACCGCAAATCGTCGGCGACGCCTTGCGGCGGCTGGAGGAGTATACGCGCGTGCATTTCTCTCGCGAAGAAAAGATGATGCTCACTTTCGACTATACCGATATCGCGCGCCACAAGCTGGATCATGCCGCCGTCATTACGAAGCTCTCGGTGATCAAGGGCAATATCGGCGATCACTTGACCGATCTGGAACGGATCGTAATCTTTCTGTTCGATTGGCTGGTCAAGCACATCAACACCGTCGACCGCGCCATGGTCGACCGGATGCGGCGCGGCGAGGTCACCTTTTTGGCCGGCGCGGTGAACGCCCAGACCAACCTGGTGATCGACGCCGCATACGCTTTGGCGATATCGATCGAACGGATGAGCACCCGACTGGGACACATCGTGGATCCGGGCCAGCGGGAACGCTTGCGCCGGGAAATCGGCGACGCGTCGGATCGCCTGTGCAACATGGTCGCCCTGGCCAATGGCCGCGTCGACGAGTTGGGTGGCTCGCCCAGCCAACTGCAACGCCTGTCCGGCCTGCGAACCGCGATGATCAACGCCTCGAGCCGCCTGATCGAGGGCAGCGCCCACCGTCTGAGCCGATACGCCAAATCCATCCTGGATGGTCGTCGGGGACTGCCTTACGGAATCGGCGACGCCCTGCACCAGCGCCTGAACAGCATCGTCACGCTGGTCGAAATGGCCGGCGGATTCGATTCGGTCAACGAAAGCGCGCACGAAGCCATCCGGGAGGCGGTGGACGCGGTGAACGGCTGCCTCGAAATGGAAAGCCATCAAGCCAATCTGCCCACCTACGACGAAAGCCCGCCGCCAGCGGTGCGGGTCGCCTTGGTGGTGCCGCCCCGCAAGCCCGCGCCGCCGAAAGCCGCGCCGCCCGTGCTTACACCCACGCCCGCTCCGACGCCCCCGCCTTCGGCGGACTCGCAACAAGACGTGCTGACCGCGGCCAAGCGCCGCCCCGGCTGACGACGAAGTGGCCGATGGCGGTGGCAAGCCGGGCGCGAGGGCGGCTCGCTATCGCTTGGGCGGGCGTCGCCCGAACAGGCGGCCGAACACCGACGCCATCTTGGCCTCGGCGCGGGACAGGCGGTCGAACAGCCGATAGGCGGCGCGGCGCTTCTTGCCGTCAAGTCGGGAATAGGTCTCGCGACGAACCGAACGCGCCGCGCGCTTGCCCACCGGCGTGCGCAGGAAGCCCAGCAGCAGGACGTTCTTGGTCACCCAGGCCACCGCGATAAGCAGGGCGTGGGCGATCATCCCCTTGGCGGCGATTCCCAGGGCCAGCAGCAGGCCGGCGGCGATCAAGGCGGTCAGCATCGACTGGCATTACCATTACCGTTTCCACGCCATTGGCTATATAATATCGGGGTGTGGGAGAAAAGCTGTTCGACGGATGGTCAATGTCGCAAGGTGACTCCAAAGAACAGGCCGACTGGGCGTATGAGAACGGGGTGACGGTCTTCCGCCAGCCGGGCGTCGAGGCCGATGACGTCCCGGAGACGGAAGAGCCG
>JADGAL010000024.1 GCA_015232025.1 Alphaproteobacteria bacterium | reverse complement strand
TCCAGATGGTCGAGGAATTGACCATCCAGGCGAACCAGACCGTCACGGCGATGCAGGCTTGCGAAATCCAGCGTCATTTCGTTCCCCCTGGTCGATCCGAGGATCGACGATGCAGGACGAAAGTTGAGATTTACGAAACGGAAATCAATGTTTCCCAACCGCGCGCCGTAGCCGGCGGGTGCCCGCCCACACCGCGCCCAGGATGATCGGCAGCGAGACCAGCGCGGCGATCTCGGCGTCGACCGGCACCCCGGCGGCCTTCAGGCCCTTGGCGGCATAGCCGACCAGCCCGATCAAATAGTAGCTGATCGCCACCACCGACAGCCCCTCGACGGTTTCCTGCAAGCGAAGCTGCAACTCGGCGCGGCGGTTCATCGAGGCCAGCAGGTCGCGGTTCTTTTCCTCCAGCGCGATGTCGACGCGGGTGCGCAACAAATCGCCGGTGCGCACCACGCGGGTGGCCAGCGCGGTCTGGCGCTCGGCCGTCCATTGGGCGGTGGCCATGGCGGGGGCCAAGCGGCGATCCATGAACTCGGCGATGGTCTGGGTGCCGGCGATGCGCTCTTCGCGCAGTTCCTCGACGCGGCGGCGCACGATGTCCCAATAGGCCCGCGCCGCCGAGAAGCGATAGGCGCTGGCCGCCGTCAGCGCCTCGCTTTCGGCGGCGAGGCGCATCAATTCCTCCAGCAAGGCGCGGTCGTCGCCGCCGGCCGGAGCGGCCATCCGCTCGACCACGCCGCCCAGCCCGGCTTCGATGCGCGAAATGCCGACCGCCGCCTGTCCGGCCACCGGGAAGGCCAGCAGCGCCATCATGCGATAGGTCTCGATCTCCAGCAGGCGCTGCACCAGGCGCCCGGCCTGGCCCAGCGTCAGCCCCTGGTCGCGCACCAGCACGCGGCCGAAGCCGTCGCCATGGATGCGGCAATCGGTCCAGGCGCGGGCGGCGCCGCCCATCACCTGGCTGCCGATCACCTGATTGCCGTCGAACAGCGAGGACAGCGCGGCGGCCGGCCGCTCGACGGTTTCGATGGCGAGATGCAGCCCGACCAGCAACTCGCCCGGCAGCCCGGACAGCCAGTCGGG
The DNA here is from genome assembly GCA_015232025.1 of Alphaproteobacteria bacterium. Lineage (GTDB taxonomy): Bacteria > Pseudomonadota > Alphaproteobacteria > Rhodospirillales > Magnetospirillaceae > JADFZP01. Next base: position 19,693 of record JADGAL010000024.1, on the reverse strand, counting down.
CGGCGCGAGGTCCAGGGCGGTCGCGGCGAACGGCTCGTCGAAGGGCTCGAAGCGGAACAGGGTATAGGTCGAGAACTCGGTGTGCCGCTCCCAGCGCAGGCGGAAGGGGCCGGACTCGAGGCTGAAATAGTTCGCCCCGGCCGGCGGCGGCGCCACGCCGAACCGGGCGCACAGCGCGTCCAGCGCCAAGCGGTCGGCGTCGCGCAGGGCTTCGCCGGTGACCAGCGCCAGATGCGAGGCGCGCACCGGCGCGGTCAGCAATTCGTAAGGCCGGGCATGCACTTCGGCGGCCAGCCGCTCACGCAGCGGATGACTGGGAGGAAGGGAAACCGCCGTGATGGCTGGCGATGCCATGAGACTCTGCCCATATGGTGGCGGATCGCCGATCATGACCCCGGCGGGGGCGCTTGCCAAGGCCACAGCCGCGTGGCAGCGTCGGGCAAATTCATTCGAGGAGCACGCATGTCGACGATCGCCGTCAACGAGGAGCTGTTTTTCGTCCGCGCCGGGCTGGACCGCGAGGCCGCCTCGCGCATCGTCAAGGATGCCCTGGACGGCTGCGACGACGGCGAACTGTTCCTGGAAGCGCGCCAGAGCGAAAGCGTTTCGCTCGACGACGGCCGCATCAAAAGCGCCGCCTACGACTCGGCGCAGGGCTTCGGCCTGCGCGCCGTGTCGGGCGACTCGATCGGCTACGCCCACGCCAGCGAGATTTCCGAGGCCGCGCTGAAACGCGCCGCCTCGACCGTCAAGGCGGTGCGCAAGGGCCATTCCGGCAGCGCCGCCGAGGGGCCGATCGGCACCAACCGCACGCTTTACACCGACGTGAACCCGCTGGCCCTGGTGCCCTTCGAGGCCAAGGTCGCCCTGCTGGAACAGATCGACGCCTATGCCCGCGGGCGCGAGCCGCGCCTGCGCCAGGTCAGCGCCTCGCTGGCCGGTTCGTGGCAGGCGGTGACCATCCTGCGCGCCGATGGACAGCTCGCCTCGGACATCCGGCCGCTGGTCCGCCTGTCGGTGTCGGTGGTGGTGGGCGACGGCGACCGCATGGAGACCGGCGGCCACGGCCTGGGCGGCCGCACCACCTATGAAAGCCTGCTGGAGACCGGCACCTGGCGCCACGCGGTCGACGAGGCGCTGCGCCAGGCGATCGTCAATCTCGACTCGGTGCCCGCCCCGGCCGGCGAGATGCCCGTCGTGCTCGGCCCCGGCTGGCCCGGCGTGATGCTGCACGAGGCGATCGGCCACGGGCTGGAGGGCGACTTCAACCGCAAGAAGACCTCGGCCTTCGCCGAACTGTCCGGCCAGCGGGTCGCGGCGCCCGGCGTCACGGTGGTCGACGACGGCACGATTCCCGATTTGCGCGGCTCGATCACCATCGACGACGAGGGCACCCCCTCGGGCCGCACCGTGCTGATCGAGGACGGCATCCTGACCGGCTTCCTGCAAGACCGCATGAACGCCCGCCTGATGGGCACGCGCCCGACCGGCAACGGCCGGCGCATGTCCTATGGCTCGCCGGTGCTGCCGCGCATGACCAACACCTTCATGCTGGCCGGCGACAAAGACCCCGAAGAGATCGTCCGCTCGGTCAAGAAGGGCCTCTACGCCGTCAATTTCGGCGGCGGGCAGGTCGACATCACCTCGGGCAAGTTCGTCTTCTCGGCCTCGGAAGCCTATCTGATCGAGGACGGCCGCATCGGCCCCGCCGTCAAGGGCGCCACCCTGATCGGCAACGGCCCCGACGCCCTGACCCGCGTGACCATGATCGGCACCGATCTGGCCCTCGATCCGGGCATCGGCACCTGCGGCAAGGACGGCCAAAGCGTCCCGGTGGGCGTCGGCCAGCCGACGCTTCTGCTCGATCGCCTGACGGTGGGCGGCACGTCGGTGTAGGCGATCACCTCTCGCGAATGGCCGCGGCGGTGGCGGATAGGGACAGCCACAGCCCGGCCACCCACCAGCTTTGGAACAGCCCGAAGGCCATGAAGGCCAGCACGGCGGCCGAGGCGGCGGCGGCCAGTCCGGCGGCGCGGGAGGTGGCCGAAAGGTCGGGGGCGGCCAGCGGGCGCAGGGCCAGGCCGGTGAACAGGGCGGCCAGCAGCGCGCCCGCCGCGCCCAGTTCCAGCCAGATTTGAAGCGCGCCGTTGTGCGGATGCAGCGGCAGCGCGGTGGCGACGGCGGGCTGGCCGGGGATCAGTGTGATCCGATCGTCGCGGCCGGGCATCGCCCGGCTGGCCTCGAATCCCCAGCCGAGCAGCGGCTTCTCGACGATGTGGTCGCCCGCGAATCGCCAGATCGCCAGCCGGTGCAGGCCCGAGATCTTGATGCTCGACGCGAGGGACGAGGCGATCAGCGAATCATGGGCGGGCAGCAGCAGCGGCACCATTGGCATCGCCAGGATCAGGGCCGGCAGCGCCACCATGGCGAGGCGCGCCAGCCTCGGCCCGAACAGGCGCGCCGCCAAAAACACCAGCAATCCGGCGAACACCGCCAGCCGGGCGCTGTCGCTGCGCAGCAGGACCACCGCCAGACCCACGGCGAGCGGCAGCAGCAGCCCCGCCCGGCAGTGGCGGCGCCACGCCCACAGGCCCAGCGGCCAGACCAGCAGGGCCAGGATGCTGGCGCCGCGATTGGTGTCGGTCAGCCACACTTGCGGACCGTGCAGGGCGCGGGTCAGCACGCCGTCGCCGCCCACATCGATGGCGACCAGGACGAGGGTCAACCCGGTGCCTCCGGCCAGCGCGCCCAGGACGCGCCGCCGTCCCTCGTCTCCGGCGTCGTACAGGCTGGCGAGCAGCGTCAGGCCGGCCGCCGATTCGGCCAGGAAACGCAGGGCGCGGCCGGCGCTTTGGCCGGGCTCCAAGGCCCACAAGCCCGAACCCGTCGCCAGCAGGGCGAACAGGCCCAGCACCGCGGCCAGGGGAAGCGGCACCGGCGGCATGCGGCGTTCGACGCCCCAGCAGACCGCCAGGATCAGCGCGGTCACCGCCATCAGCGGGGCCAGCCCAAGCGGCACCTGGAAGGCGATCGGCGCCACCAGCAGGGCGGCGAGACTCAAGGCGTGAAGGCGGATCTCGGCGGGTCGCATCGCCAGACCATAGCGGAAAGTCATGGCCGGTAAAGCATCCGGTGCAGCAGCAGGGTGATCCCCACGGTGATCGCCCCCGCGAACGCCACGTCGCTGAGGAAATGTCCGCCTTGCGCGACCCGCACCATGCCGATCGCGAAGCCGAACAGCAGCGCGGCGACCATCGCGGCGGGCCGCCAGCGCGGCGGGGCGAGCAGCGCGAAGGCCACCACCCAAAAGCCCAAGGCGCCATGTCCCGAGGCGAACGAGCAGTTGCTGGCGCATTGGTCGCTCATCGCCAGGGCCGGCGAGAACAGCGCCTCGCCGCCGAATTCGACGATCTGCGAGGGCCGCGCCCGTCCCCAATGCTCCTTCAGCAGGCTGTTGACCACCAGCCCCGGCCCCAGGGCCAGCGACAGCGACACGAACCCCGCCTCGCGCCAGCCGATCCCCAGGAAGCGCTGGCCGAACACGCTGCCGGCGGCGGCCATCGCCAGCATGTAGGCGACGATGCCGAACAGCACCGCCGGCAGCCCCTTGCGCACGAACTCGAACAGCGGCAGGAAGCGCAGCGGAAAGCCCTTGCCCGGCTGGTGGAACCAGCCCGACACCGCCAGATCGATGGCCGGAACGGCGACCAGCGGCGCCAGCAGCAGGACCACCAACACCCACGGGCGGCGCGCCAGGGCGGCGATCTCGCAGGGCGTCATGGCGCGTATCCCTGGAAGTCTTCCAGCAGCCAGGCGCGCAGCAGGATTTGGTAATCGGCGTGGATCGGCACGCGAATCTCGCCCAGGGGCGTGGCCTTGGCGAAGTGGGGCGCGACGTGTTGGGCGTCGGGGCCGTCGGTGATCAGCACCACGTCGGCGCCCGGCTCGCGCAGGCTCATGGTCAGGTCGAAATGATCGGACGGCCGGCCGCCGGGGTTCCATTTCAGCGCGTCGAAGGGATGCGGCGTCACGTAGTACAGCAGGGTGGCCAGCAGCTTGCGCTCGTCGACCAGCAGCCGCGCGCCGGGATGGGCGGCCAGCATGCGGCCGACCTCGGCGCCGGCCCGATCCCAGCCGCGCACCCGCTTCAGGATGTCGTAGCGCTGGGTCCCGCCCAAACCGACGGCGGCCCGCGCCGCGTCGAAATCGTACAGCACGGCGGCCGCCACCAGATGCAGGGCCAGCGAGGCGCGCAGCAGGGCGAGCCCGCGCGCCCGCTCGGACGCCCAACCGGCGACCAGCAGCACCCCGGCCGGATAGGCCGCCGCCGCCCAATTGGCGTTGGCCCGCGACAGGAGGGCCTGCGCCGCGAAAAAGGCGAGGATCGGGGCCGAGAAGCACAGCGTCAGCCGCACCCTCTCCTCGCGCGGCGGCCTTAGGAACAGATACAGCAGCAGCCCGAAGGTCAGCGGGCCGAACACCGCGAATTGCCCGCCGACGAACTCGGCCAGCTTGTCGGGATTGAACAAGGCGCCCTTCAGATTGGCGTTGTCGCGCGTGTGCAGATAGCTGACGAAGCCGTTGGCGGCGTTCCAGGCGAGGTTGGGCAGGGTGAACAGCGCGGCCGGCCCGATAACCGCGGCCAGCCGCCACGAAACCACCGGCCGCCGCGACCACGCCAGGAACAGCACCAGGCAGGGCAGGAAGAAGGCCATCGCGTATTTGGCCAGCAGCCCCACGCCGACCGCCAGCCCGACCAGCAGCCAACTCGTCGGCCGGTCGTCGTCCAGCGCGCGGGCCAGCGCCGCCAGCCCGGCCGTCCAGGCGGCCAGCAGCAAGGGATCGGTCGACACCACCATGGCCGACAGCGAGACGCCCGGCAGGGTGATGAACAAGGCGGCGGCCCAGAAGCCGGCGCGCGGACCCCACAGCCGCGCCCCGGCGGCCCACGCCATCCAGGCGGCGAAGGCCCAGGCGAGCGGCGAGGACAGCTTGACGCAAGCCTCGCCCTCGCCGCACGGCAGGGTGGTGGCGGCGATCGCCCAGGCGACCAGCGGCGGCTTCGAGTAATAGCCGAAGGCCAAGTCCTGCGCCCAGAACCAGTACTGCGCCTCGTCGAACGACAGATTGGGACTGGCCCAGGCGAGCACCATCAGACGCCACGCGGTGACGGCGCCGATCACGGCCAGGGCGGCGAGGCGAGGGGTCATCCGTCCTCGAGATGGAACAGCGTGGCCAGCCCGGCCAGCCCGATCACCGCCGCCGGGCTCCAGGCCGCCAGGGGCAGCGGCAGGGTCGCCGACAGGCCCATGGCGTAGACCACCTTCGAGAAGAAATAGCACAGGAAGCCGGCCACCGCGCCGCCGACGACGCGGCCCAAAAGCCCGCCCGAGCGCAGATTGGGCTTCAGCGAGAACACCGCCGCGATCAGCGCCATGCCGACCAGCAGGAAGGGCGAGGCCATCAGCGAATGCCAGTAAAGCCGCTGGCGATGCGCCGAGAAGCCGGCATTCTCGAAGAAGTCGATGAAGGCCGGCAGTTGCCAAAACGAGATCGCCTCGGGCGAGGCGAAATTGTCCTGGATCTTGTCCAGCGTCAGATTGGTGCGCATGCGGTAGGTGTCGAAATGCCGGGACGGGCGGCCCGGATGCATCAGCCAGACGTCCTCCAGGTCGAACCAGCCGGCGGCCAGCCGCCCCTCGGCGGCGTCCAGGCGGTACTGGAAGCGGTCGTCGAAATCGAGGTGGAAGATCGACAATTCGCGCAGGCGCAGCTCGGCCGCCTGCTGGCGCACGCGGCCGGCATGGACGACCACCTGGCCCTTGTCGTCGGCCTCGCGCAGCCACAGGCCGCCGGCCGAGACGGTCAGCGGATTGGAATGGCGCAGCGCCAGCGCGTCCTCCATCCGCTCGTAGCGGGAATAAAGCGCGGCGGCCAGCGGGTTGAAGGCGGCCACGTCCAGGATGCCGACCACCAGCACGATGCCCGCCACCGGATGCAGCAATTGCCACACCGAGACCCCGGCGGCCCGCGCCACCACCAATTCCGCCGAGCGGGTCAGCCGCCAAAAGGCGATCATCGCGCCGATCATCACCGCGAAGGGCATCACGACGTGCAGCATTTGCGGCAGCTTCATCAGCGCCATGGTCGCCACGGTGTCCAGCTCGACATTGGCGCGGCTGGCGGTGCGGCGCAGAAGCTCGATGATGTCGAACAGCAGGATCAGCCCGCAGATGGCCGCCAGCACGCCCAGGAAGGCGTTCAGGAAATGCCGTCCGATATAGCCGGCGAGAATGGGCGACAGGCGCATGCGACGTCCGAACGGTGCGAATCGACGGGCATTATAGCGCCCATGGGCCAAGGCGCCATATGATGCCTGCTCCACGCCATTGAAAGAGGCCGCGCATGGTCAGGCTCACCCGTATCTACACCCGCGGCGGCGACAAGGGAAAAACCTCGTTGGGCGACGGCAGCCGGGTCGCCAAGGATGACGCGCGGGTCGCCGCCTATGGCACGGTCGACGAGGCCAACGCGGCGATCGGCGTGGCGCGCCTGCATGTGGCGGGTGACGACGACGCCATGCTGGCGCGCGTCCAGAACGACCTGTTCGATCTGGGCGCCGATCTCTGCCGTCCCGGCGAGGGGGGCCTGCGCGTCGTCGAGGCCCAGGTGACGCGCCTCGAGGCCGAGATCGACGCGATGAACGAGGCCCTGCGGCCACTCGATTCGTTCGTGCTGCCCGGCGGGACGGCGGCGGCCGCCCATCTGCACGTGGCGCGCGGCGTGGTGCGCCGGGCCGAGCGCCTGATCGTCGCCCTGGGCGCGACCCAGCCGGTCAACGCCTTCGCGGTGGCCTATGTCAACCGCCTGTCGGATCACCTGTTCGTGCTGGCCCGGCGGGTCAACGACAATGGCGCGCGGGACGTGTTGTGGGTACCGGGCGCCAACCGCTAGCGGGCCAATTGACATCGCTTCGGCAAGTCAATATTGTGCGCTGCAATACCAACGCAAAGAACGTCCCAGGGGCTCCGATGAAGGTTCTGGTCGCGATCAAAAGGGTGATCGACTACAACGTGAAGATCAGAGTCAAAGCCGATGGCTCTGGGGTCGAGACCGCCAACGTCAAGTTCTCGATGAATCCGTTCGACGAGATCGCGGTCGAGGAAGCCGTCCGCCTCAAGGAGGCCGGCAAGGCGACCGAGGTGGTGGCCGTCTCGATGGGTCCGACCCAGTGCCAGGAGACCCTGCGCACCGCCCTGGCCATGGGCGCCGATCGCGGCGTCCTGGTGCAAAGCGACGACGAGCTTCAGCCCCTGGCGGTCGCCAAGCTGCTGAAGGCGGTGGTTGGGCGGGAATCACCCGATCTGGTCATCCTGGGCAAGCAGGCGATCGACGACGACTCGAACCAGACCGGCCAGATGCTGGCCGCGCTGCTGGGCTGGGCGCAGGGCACCTTCGCCTCGAAGGTCGAACTGGCCGACGGCCGGGCGGTGGTCACGCGCGAGGTCGATGGCGGGCTTGAGACCGTGTCGCTGGCCATGCCGGCGGTGGTCACCACCGATCTGCGCCTGAACGAGCCGCGCTACGCCTCGCTGCCCAACATCATGAAGGCGAAGAAGAAGCCGATCGACACGCTGACCCCGGCCGATCTGGGGGTCGAGACGGCGCCCCGGCTGGTCACGCTGAAGGTCGAGGAGCCGGCCAAGCGCCAAGCCGGCGTCAAGGTCGGCGACGTCGCCGAATTGGTGGGCAAACTGAAGAACGAAGCGAAGGTGTTCTGATGAGCATCCTGATCGTCGCCGAGCACGACAACGCCGCGCTGAAGCCGGCCACCCTGAACACGGTCGGCGCCGCCGCCAAGATCGGCGGCGAGATCGCCGTGCTGATCGCCGGCAAGGGCTGCCGCGCCGCCGCCCTGGCCGCCGCCCGCGTGGCCGGCGTGTCGCGCGTGCTGCTGGCCGATTCCGCCGCCTACGAGCATCCGCTGGCCGAGTCCCTGGCCCCGCTGGTGGTCGGCCTGGCCAAGGATTTCGGCTATGTGCTGGCGCCCGCCACCACCATGGGCAAGAACCTGCTGCCGCGCGTCGCGGCGCTGCTCGACGTGGCCCAGATTTCCGAGATTTGCGCCGTGGTGTCGCCCGACACCTTCGTGCGCCCGATCTATGCCGGCAACGCCCTGGCCACCGTCCAATCCAAGGACGCCGTCAAGGTGATCACCGTGCGCGGCACCGGCTTCGAGCCCGCCGCCGCCGAAGGCGGCCAAGGCGCCATCGTCGAGATTCCCTCGGTCGAGGCGCCGGCCCTGTCGGCCTTCGTCGGCCAGCAGCTTTCCAAGTCCGAGCGGCCCGAACTGACCGCCGCGCGCGTCGTCGTCTCGGGCGGTCGCGGCATGCAGTCGGGCGACAACTTCCATCTGCTCGAGGCGGTCGCCGACAAGCTGGGCGCCGCCGTCGGCGCCTCGCGCGCCGCCGTCGACGCGGGCTTCGTGCCCAACGACCTGCAAGTCGGCCAGACCGGCAAGATCGTCGCCCCCGAGTTGTATCTCGCGGTCGGCATCTCCGGCGCCATCCAGCATCTGGCCGGCATGAAGGACTCAAAAGTCATCGTGGCGATCAACAAGGACGAGGAGGCGCCGATTTTCCAGGTCGCCGATTACGGCCTTGTCGCCGATCTGTTCCAGGCCCTACCCGAACTCGCCGCCGAACTCGAGCGGCAGGGCGTGGGCCGGTGATTCGACATTCAAACCCCCGGGGGCTTCGAGCATGATCCAGAAAATCGGCGTCATCGGTGCCGGCCAAATGGGCAATGGCATCGCGCATGTCTGCGCCGTGTCCGGCTATGACGTGCAACTGCTGGACGCCAATGAGGACCAGCTTCGCAAGGCCCTCGCCACGATCGGCAAGAACCTCGACCGTCAGGTCGCCAAGGGCAAGATCACGGCCGATCAGAAGGCCGAGGCGCTCGAGCGCATCAAGACCGGCTCGAACTACTCGATCTTCGCCGACTCGGATCTGGTCGTCGAGGCCGCGACCGAGAACGAGGTCGTCAAGAAGGCGATCTTCCAGCAGCTTTGCCCGGTGCTGAAGCCCGAGGCGCTGATCGCCTCGAACACCTCGTCGATCTCGATCACCCGTCTGGGCGCCTCGACCGATCGGCCCGGCCGCTTCATGGGCATGCACTTCATGAACCCGGTCCCGCTGATGCAGCTTGTCGAGCTGATCCGCGGCATCGCCACCGCCGAAGACACCTTCCAACTGGTGCGCGAAGTGGTCGTGCGGATGGGCAAGAACCCGGTCAGCGCCGAGGACTTCCCCGCCTTCATCGTCAACCGCATCCTGCTGCCGATGATCAACGAGGCGGTCTACACCCTGTACGAGGGCGTGGGCTCGGTCGACGCGATCGACACGGCGATGCGTCTGGGCGCCAACCATCCGATGGGGCCGCTCGAACTGGCGGACTTCATCGGCCTGGACGTCTGTTTGGCGGTGATGCAGGTGCTGCATGACGGCCTCGCCGACACCAAATATCGCCCCTGCCCGCTGCTCGTGAAATATGTCGAAGCCGGCTGGCTGGGTCGCAAGACCGGCCGCGGCTTCTACGACTATTCGGGCGAGAAGCCCGTCCCGACCCGCTGATCGCGGAAAGCCCCGCCCTCCGCCAAACGGAGGGCAGGGCGCTTTGCCCCGGCGCGGCGGCGGGCTATAAGAAGGGCTGGCCCCTTCAGCCGGATGAATCCCCTGTGACTTGGCTGTCCGACGGCTTCAGGCCGTACGTCGCCCTGGTTCTGTTCTGCCTCGCTTTGTACCTGCCGGGCTTGGCGGCGGTGCCGCCGCTCGACCGCGACGAGGCGCGCTTCGCCCAGGCGACGCGTCAGATGGTCGAGACCGGCGACTACGTCCACATCTTCTTCCAGGACGAGGCGCGCACCAAAAAGCCGGTCGGCATCCACTGGATGCAGGCGGCCAGCGTGCGGATGCTCGACGCCGAACGGGCGATCTGGGCCTACCGCCTGCCCTCGGTCCTGGGGGTCTTGGCGGCCGCCTTGCTCACCTTCGCCTACGGGACGACGCTGGTCGGGCGCCAAGGCGCATTGCTGGGGGCGGCGTTCCTGGCCGCCGCGCTGGTCGCGGTGCTCGAGGCGCATCAGGCCAAGACCGACGCGATGCTGCTGGCCTGCGTGGTGGCGGCGCAAGGCACCTTGGCCCGCTTCTATCTGCGCGGCAAGGCCGGCGCGGTCGACACGCTGCTGTTCTGGCTGGCGCAGGGCGTGGGCATCCTGATCAAGGGACCGATCGTGCCGCTGGTCACCGTGCTGACCATGGCCGCGCTGGGCATCGCCGACCGGCGGATCGGCTGGGCGCGCTCGATGCGCGTGCTGTCCGGTCTGGTGATCGTCGCGGCGATCGTCGGCCCCTGGGCGGCGGCGGTCAGCGCCGGCGGCAACGGCTTCATCGGCAAGGCGATCGAGACCGATCTGCTGCCCAAGCTGATCGGGGGGCATGAATCGCACGGCGCCTGGCCGGGCTATTATCTGTTGCTGGCGACGCTGACCTTGTGGCCCGCCTCGCTGTTCGTGCCGGCCGCCTTCGTGCGCGCTTGGCGGGGACGGGCGACGCCCGCCTTGCGCTTCCTGCTGGCCTGGGTGATTCCGGCCTGGGTGGTCTTCGAATTGGTGCCGACCAAGCTGCCGCATTACACGCTGCCGCTTTATCCCGCGCTGGCGCTGCTGGCCGGCTGGGCGGTGGTCAATGGCGACGTCTTGCTGAAGGGGCGCGGCACGCGATATTGGGGCTGGGCGTGGGGCTTGGTGGGCGCAGGCTTGGCCGGCGCCGCGATCGCCGCGCCGATTCTGATGGGCGACGGTTTGTCGCTCTGGTCGGCGCCGGCCGCGCTGGCCGCCTTGGCCGCCGCGGTGGCGCCGCCGTTTCTCTTGCGGCGCGGACGGGCGACCGACGCGGCGTTGGCGGCGCTGGGTCTCGCCTTGGTGACCTATGGGGCGATCTTCGCCGGGGTGCTGCCGGGGCTGGAGCGGATGTGGATCAGCCAAGGCGTCGCCCAGGCGGTCGAGCGGGCCGGCACCCGCTGGCCGGTGGCGACGGCCGGCTATCGCGAGCCCAGTCTGGTGTTCCTGCTTGGCACCGAAACGCTGCTGACCGATGGGCCGGGGGCGGCGCGCCATCTGCTGGCGTCGCCCGACGCGCTGGCCGTCGTCGAATCGCGCGAGGACGAAGCCTTTCTGGCGACCCTCGCCGGCCGCCCGGCCGAGACCTTGGCCACCCTCCACGGCTTCAACTATTCGCGCGGCCGCGAGCAGGCGCTGCGTCTCTACCGGCTGGCCGCGCCATGACCCTGGCGACCTTGCTGGCCCACTACCGGGCGCGGCCGGCGCTGGCCTCGTTCGTCGCGGTGGCGCTGTTCTGCGTGGTGGCGATGGCCTTCGTCGATCGGCCGCTGGCGCTGTGGCTGAAGGCCAACCTGCATCCGCATTGGGAAGGCTTCTTCAAGATCGTCACCGTGCTGGGCGAAAGCCGCATGATCCTGGTGCCGTCCGGCGCGGCGTGGCTGTGGTTCCAGATGGCCGCCAACCTGTCCTTGTTCGTCGAGGCCCGCACCCGCTGGCGCCGCCGCGCCAACGCCGCGCTGTTCGTGTTCCTGGCGGTGGCCGGCTCGGGACTGATCGTCAACGCGGCCAAGCTGGTGATCGGCCGCATCCGCCCGCGCCATCTGTTCGAGGACGGCGTCTACGGCTTCCAGCCGTTCAATCTCGACTTCGCCATGAACACCTTCCCCTCGGGCCACGCCCAATCGATCTGGGCCGCGATGATCGCCCTGGCCATCGTGGCGCCGCGTTACGACCTCGCCTGGCTGGTGATCGCCGCCCTGGTGGGGATCAGCCGCTTCGTGACCACCGTGCATTTCCTCTCGGACGTCGCGATGGGCACCTGGATCGGCATCGTCTTCACCCTTTGGCTCCGCCGCGAATTCGAACGCCGCAACCGCCCGGTGGCGGGCGGATTGCAGCGCTGGGGGCGGGTGAAGGGATGACGTGTTGCGTCATATGGCGCGTTGCGTTATGCTCTTCCCATGATCCTGGATTTTCGATGCGGTGAAACCTATCTGATTTGGTGCGGTCGGCGGAGCCGCCGCTTGCCCCAGGACATCCAGGACGCCGCGCTACGGAAACTGCGCCTGCTGAACGCGGCCAAAAGGGTCGAGGATCTGCGCGTTCCTCCCGGCAGCAGGCTTGAGCCCTTGAAGGGCGACCGGGCCGGCTGGTGGAGCGTTCACATCAACGACCAATGGCGCGTCTGCTTCCGCTGGGACGATGGCCAAGGAGGACCGGGCGATGTCGAAATCGTCGACTATCACTGAACTGCGCAATCCCCATCCGGGCGAAATCCTGAACCTCGATTTCATGGAGCCGATGGGCCTTTCGCAGAACGCGCTGGCGCGCGCCATCAAGGTGCCGCCCCGGCGGATCAACGAAATCGTCCACGGCAAGCGGTCGATCACCGCCGATACCGATCTGCGTCTGGCGCGCTATTTCGGCCTGTCGGAGGGATTCTTCCTGCAGCTTCAGGCGGACCACGATCTGATGGAGCGGCGAAGGGAAATCGAGCCGGAACTACGATCGATCGCGCCCTGGGCGGCCTGATCGGCCGCATCCGCCCGCGCTTCAGCCATGGTCCGGCCACAAGTCCGGGTCCATCATCTGGTCGAACGACCACGGGCATTCGGGCGTGAAGGTCGTGGCGTCGAGCCCGGTTTCCCGCGCGGCCTCGATGATGGCGTCGCCGTATGAATCGGCGATCGTTTCAGCCAGCTTGGCGCGCAGGCTGGCGTTTTGGCGAAGGTGCCGTTCGATCTTTCGGCGCTGCTCCATGATGCTGTAACGCCAGCTATTGCCGCGAAGGCTCGGCTGAAACCGCCACTTCAGCAGATGGAGCAGAAGGATGGTCAATCGGCTTTCCAACTCGCGCTGTTCGCTACGCCCCATGCTTTCGATTTCCTCGGCGATGTTGTCGAAATCGGCGGACGCCATCTTGCCGGACCGCAGCAACGCGGCCTGTTCGTTCGCCCAGCCGAAGAAGTCTTGTTCGTACAGTCCGGATTTCGGCATCGCTTTCTCCTACTCCGCCAGCAGCGCCTCGATCATTCCGATATAGGGTGCCTGGTCCCATTCGCGACCGCCTTCCACGCGCAGGGCTTCGCGGCCTTGGCGGTCGATCAGTAGGGTGGTGGGCAGGCCGCGGCCGCCGATGGCGCGGCCGGCCTCGCCCTTGGTGTCCAGCAGGATGGGCAGGTTCTCGATGCCGATGCCGTCATAGAATTTCCTCACCACCGGGGCGCCTTCGCGGTCCTGCGACAGGGCCAGCACCTCGAATCCCTCGGGGAAGCGCTTCTGAAGGGTGGACAGGGCGGGCATCTCGGCGATGCAGGGGGCGCACCAGGTCGCCCAGAAATTGACCAGCAGAACCTTGCCGCGGCGGCTTTCCAGGGTCTGGGCGTCGCCCGCCGAATCGGTGAAGGTCATGGGGCGAATCGGCGCGCGTTGGGCCGGCGCGGCAAGACTTTCCGAGCGCGGCGGTTCGGTGTAGCTTGGGCTCGGCGGTGCGCCGCCGGGGGCTAGGAAGACCAGCCACAGCCCCAGCGCGATGGCCGCGACGGAAGACGCACCAAGTATGAAAACCAGTCTGTTCATATCCACCCTCGAAAGGACCCGATGACCGACTCCAAAGCCAGCGCCATGTGGGGCGGCCGCTTCGAAGCCGGCCCCGCGGCGGTGATGAGCCGCATCAACGCCTCGATCGATTTCGACAAGCGGCTCTACGCCCAGGACATCCGGGGCTCGAAGGCGCATTGCGCCATGCTGGTCGAAACCGGGGTCGTGTCGCGCGACGACGGCCAGGCCATATTGGCCGGCCTCGACCGGGTGCTGCAAGAGATCGAGAGCGGCGCGTTCGTTTTTCGCGCCGATCTCGAAGACATCCACATGAATGTCGAGGCGCGTCTGGCCGAGTTGATCGGCGACGCCGCCGGCCGGCTGCACACCGCGCGCTCGCGCAACGATCAGGTGGCGACCGATTTCCGCCTGTGGGTGCGCGACGCCATCGACGGCCTGGACGGCATGTTGAAGGCTTTGCAGGCCGCGCTGCTCGACAAGGCCGAGGCGCACGCCGGCACCGTGATGCCCGGCTTCACCCATCTCCAGGCGGCGCAGCCGGTGACCTTCGGCCATCACATGATGGCCTATGTCGAGATGTTCGGCCGCGACCGGGGCCGCCTCGTCGACGGCCGGGCGCGGCTCAACGAGTCGCCGCTGGGCGCCGCCGCCCTGGCCGGCACCTCGTTTCCGATCGACCGCTTCATGACGGCCAAGGCGCTGGGCTTCGACCGGCCTTGCGCCAATTCGCTCGACGCGGTGTCGGATCGCGATTTCGCGCTGGAGTTCCTGGCCGCCGCCGCGATTTGCGCCGTGCATCTGTCGCGTCTGGCCGAGGAGCTGGTGATCTGGACCAGCGCCCAGTTCCGCTTCGTGCGGCTGTCGGATTCCTACACCACCGGCAGCTCGATCATGCCGCAGAAGCGCAACCCCGACGCCGCCGAGCTGACCCGCGCCAAGGCCGGCCGGGTGATCGGCGACCTGAACGCGCTGCTGATCGTCATGAAGGGCCTGCCGCTGACCTACAGCAAGGACATGCAAGACGACAAGGAGCCGGTGTTCGAGGCGGCCGAGACGCTGGAGCTGTGCCTCGCCGCGATGGCCGGCATGATCCGCGACATGACCGTCGAGGAGGCGACCTTGCGCGCCGCCGCAGGCGCCGGCTTCACCACGGCCACCGATCTGGCCGACTGGCTGGTGCGCGTTCTGGGGATGCCGTTCCGCCAAGCCCACCACGTCACCGGCCGCATCGTCAAGCTGGCCGAGGCCCAAGGGGTGGGCATCGAGGACTTGGCCCTGGACGCCATGCAAGCGATCGAGTCGGGCATCGACGCCCGCGTGTTCGAGGTGCTGGGCGTCGACGCCTCGGCCGCCAGCCGCACCAGCTTTGGCGGCACGGCGCCCGACAATGTCCGCGCGGCCGTCCAAGCCGCCCGCCAACGCCATCTCTGAAGGGGAGCCCACGCGCATGCGCCGTCTGATCGTAGTGCTGACCATCCTGGCGCTCGCCGCCCCGCTGGCCGCTTGCGGCAAGCGCGGCGATCTCGAGGCGCCCCAGGGAAGCACCTATCCCCGCCAATATCCGTCGCGGTGACATCATGGACCATTTCCACTATCTGCGCGGCCACCTCCACGCCGAGGACGTGCCGATCGCCCACATCGCCACCGCCGTGGGCACGCCGTTCTACTGCTACTCGACCGCCACGCTGACGCGGCACTACACGGTGTTCCGCGACGCCCTGGCCGGGCTGGACGCCACCATCTGCTACGCCATGAAGGCCAATCCCAATCTGGCGGTGGTCGCCACCCTGGCCGGTTTGGGGGCGGGCGCCGACGTGGTGTCCGAGGGCGAGTTGCGGCGCGCCCTGGCGGCGGGCGTGCCGGCCGACCGCATCGTGTTCTCGGGGGTCGGCAAGACCGAGGAGGAACTGACCTTCGCCTTGACCTGCGGCATCATGCAGATCAACGTCGAAAGCGAGCCGGAACTGCATATGCTCAACCGCTTGGCGGTCGATCTGGGAGTCCAGGCGTCGGTCGCCCTGCGCGTCAATCCCGATGTCGACGCCGGCACCCACGCCAAGATCACCACCGGCCGCAAGGAGAACAAGTTCGGCATCGAATGGATTCGCGCCCATCGGGTGATGCGCGAGGCGGCCCTTCTGCCCGGCATCGCGTTGCGCGGCGTGGCGGTCCATATCGGCTCGCAACTGACCGAGTTGGAGCCGTTCCGCGACGCCTTCCTGCGCCTGCGCGATCTGGTCGCCATGCTGCGCGCCGATGGCATTCCGATCACCCGGCTCGATCTGGGCGGCGGGCTGGGCGTGCCCTACGAGGACGAGATCCCGCCCAGCCCCGAGGCCTACGCGGCCGTGGTGCGCGAGGTGCTGGGCGACCTCGATTGCAAGCTGATCTTCGAGCCCGGCCGCGTGCTGGTCGGCAATGCCGGGCTGCTGGTCAGCCGGGTGATCCACGTGAAGGAGGGGGCGACGCGCACCTTCGCGGTACTCGACGCCGGAATGAATGATTTGATGCGCCCGGCGCTGTATGACTCGCACCACGCCATCGTTCCGGTGAACGAACCCCCGCCGGACGTCGAACGGGTGCCGGTCGACGTGGTGGGGCCGATCTGCGAGACCACCGACACCTTCGCCCGGCAGCGGATGCTGCCGGCCTTGCGGGCGGGCGCTTTGGTGGCGTTTCGCACCGCCGGGGCCTATGGCGCGGCGATGTCCTCGACCTACAATTCGCGCCCGCTGATTCCCGAGGTGCTGGTCAGGGGAGATGCCTTTTCATTGATCCGGGCGCGGCCCACATACGATGAGATGCTGGCCCAGGAAACCCTACCCGACTGGCTGGGAGGGACGTGAGGAGGTCGAGACGGACAGGTTGAGGTTCGAGATCGCGCTGGCCCGGCTGGCGCTCGGCTGGGAATCGTTCTGGCGCGCCGCTTGGCCGCTGGCCTGCGTGGCGGGGCTGTTCGGCACCCTGGCGGTGCTCGACGCGCTGCCGTCGCTGCCGCCCCGTCTGCACGCCCTGGCGCTGTTGGCCTTCTTCGTCGCCTTCGCGGTGCTTGGCTGGCGCGGCTTGCGGCGCTTCAAATGGCCGGGGGTTCCCGAGGCGCTGCGTCGACTGGAGCGCGATAGCGGCCTCGATCATCGGCCGCTGGCCACCCTGGACGACCGGCCGGCCTCGACCGACGAGGACGGGCTCGCCTTGTGGGCCGAGCATCGCCGCCGCGCCGCCGCCCGCATCGCCTCGCTGAAGGTCGCCCTTCCGTCGCCCGGCGTCCCCGCCGAGGACCCCTACGCGCTGCGCGCCGCCGTCCTGCTGCTGATGGTGGTGGTCGCGGTCGGCGAATGGCGCGATCCGTGGGCGATCCGCTTCGCCCGCGCGGTGACTCCGCCGCTGGCCGGCGTCGCCGCCTCGGACTCCAGCCTGCAAGTGTGGATCACCCCTCCCGCCCATACGGGGCAGGCGCCGATCCTGCTGCGCGCCCCCGGCGAGCCCTTGGCCAATCCGCCGACCGTGCCGGCCGGCAGCGCGCTGCTGGCGGTGCTGGAAGGTTCGGCGACGCCCGCCCAACTGGTGGTGGGCGACCAGCGGCAACCCTTCGTCCGCTTGGCCGAGGGCACCCAGCGCGTCGAGACCGTGATCGACGACGGCGCCAGTCTGGCGGTGCGCCAGGGCATGCGCACCATCGGCGAGTGGCCGATCCGGGTGGTCAAGGACGCGCTGCCCTCGGTGGCGTTCACCGACCCGCCCGAGGCCGACGAGCGCGGCCGGCTGCGGCTGCGCTTGCAGGCGTCCGACGATTGGGCCGTCGCCAAGGCGTGGGTCGAACTGCGCCGCGCCGATCGACCCGACGAACCCGGCCCGCGGCTGGAGATGCCGCTGCCCGGCGGCCGCAACACCGAGACCAAGCTGGCCGGCTGGCACGATCTGACCGGCCATGTGTGGGCCGGGCTGCCGGTGAGCTTGCAGCCGATGGCCCTGGATGGGGCCGGCCAGACGGGGGCGGGCGAGCCGCTGGACATGGTGCTGCCCGAACGCCGCTTCGAGCATCCGGTGGCGCGCGCCCTGGTCGCCCTGCGCCGCGCCTTGGCCGAGGACCCGTTGGCGGCGCGCGAAACGGTGATGGCCGGTCTGGATCGACTGTCGATGGCGCCCGACGCCTTCGCGGGCGACTTGGTGGTGTTCCTGGCGATGCGCGCCTCGCGCGCCCGCCTGAGCTATGGCGGCGCCGACGACGAGGCGGTCGCCTCGGTGCAGGACATGCTGTGGAAGACCGCGTTGCGGATCGAGGAGGGCCTGCTGCCCGAAACCCAGCGCCGCGTCGCCGAGTTGGCCCGCGAGTTGGAGAAGGCGCTGGCCGAGAACGCCGACCCGGCCCACATCGAGCACCTGATGAACCAGTTGCAAGAGGCCATGCGCCAGATGATGCAGGCGATGGCCGAGCAGGCCCAGCGCATGGGCGCCGATCAGATGCCGATGGACTCGCCCGACATGGAGACGGTGACCCAGCGGGAACTCGAAGCGATGTTGGAACAGATGCGCGAGATGGCCCGCACCGGCTCGACCGAGGCGGCGCGCGAACTGCTGTCCCAGCTTCAGAAGATGCTCGAAGGCATGCAGCCGATGACGGCCGGCGGCGAAGGCGCGCAGGAGATGAAGAAGGCGATGGACGCCCTCGACGGCCTGACCCGCCAACAGCGCGCGTTGATGGACCAGACCTTCCAGCAGTCGCAACAAGGCGGCGGCCAGCCCCAGGACAGCACCGCCAAGGCCGACCGCCAAGAGGAGTTGCGTCGCGGCCTGGGCGAGGCGATGCGTCAAATGGGCGAGGCGTTGGGCGACATCCCCGGCCCGCTCGGCGAGGCCGAACAGGAGATGCGCGGCGCCACCCAGGGCTTGATGGCGCACGATCCGGCCGCTGCGGCCCAGGCCCAGGGCCAGGCGCTGCAAAAGCTTAAGGACGGCATGCGACAGGCGATGGAGCAGGCCCAGCGCCAGATGGGTCCCGGAATGGCGCGCGGGGGGATGCCCGGCGGACAGGGCCGCGACCCGCTTGGCCGTCGCACCGGGCCGGGCCAAATCGACGACCAGACCGTCGAAGTCCCCACCGAGGCCGAACTCCACCGCGCGCGGCGCATCCTCGACGAACTGCGCCGCCGCTCGGGCGAATACGGCCGGCCAAGCGAGGAACGCGACTATCTGCGCCGGCTGCTGGAGCGGTTCTGACGCCCAGACCCTACAAAACGGCGGGCGTCGGGCCGGCCGCCGGGGCGCCCACCTTGCAGTGCTTGACGAGATAGTCGCGGTAGTCCTTGCGCTGCGCCGCGTAGGCGTCGTCGCCTTCGGGAAGGTCCATGCTGTAGCGCAGGGTGGCCGCGCCGACGCTGGCGTCGAGCAGCAGATGGCCATTTGCCAGCATCATCGAAACGTGGGTCAGCGCCCACCATTCCAGACCCAGGAAGGCGGTCAGCGAGGCCGCCGAGACGATCGTGGTGGGGCCGACCACCGGGAAGACGATGTAGGGGCCGGGCCGCAGGCCCATGCCGCACACCGCCTCGGTGAATTCGACCTCGGTGCGTTGAAGCCCCAGCCGCGCGGCGGGGTCCCACAGCCCGAGCACCCCGGCCGTCGTGTTGATGCCGAAGCGCAGGGTCGAGATGCCGGCCTCGCGCGGCTGGCCGACCATCAGATTGGTCAGCACGAATTCCGCCTCGACGAGATTCTGATAGACGTTGTTGCCGGCCGTCTTGACCGGCTGGGGCGTGGCGCGGTCCAGCGCCACCGCCACCGGGTTCATCACCTCGCGCACCAGCCAGGCGTTGAAGGCGAACATGCGCCGATTGAAGCCTTCCAGCGGGTCGCGCCGCATCGGCCCGACCGGCGCGATGTCGGCCGCCGCCAGTTCGGCGCGGAAGCGCACCGGCGAGAAGGGCTCGGCCGCGCTGGCGGCCGGGGTTGCCGCGCAAAGCGCCATGGCGGCGAGCGCCGGGACCAGGATTCGTCTCATTCGCCACTCCT
>JADGAL010000249.1:546-5121 GCA_015232025.1 Alphaproteobacteria bacterium | reverse complement strand
GGCGAGCAGTCGGCGGGTGTGGTCCAAGCGGCGCTCGACGCGCGTCGCGGCGGCGGCGATCTCGTCGGGGCCGGTGCGCTCGGCGCCCCGCAAGGCTTCGCGAAGCTGGGACCAGCGGTCCTCGGTCTCGTGAACCAGCGCCTCCTGGAGGGCGGCCACCAGGGTGCCGCACTCCCTCTCCAGGGCGTCCAAGGCGGCCAGCTCGCTTTCCTGGATCGCCAGCCGGCCGGTCAGTTCGGTCAAGGCCTCGCCCTGCGCCCGCTGGCGCGCTTCGAGATCGACGGCCTCGGCTTGGCGCAGGCGCCCCTCCTCGCGCCACCGGGCGGCTTCGCGATGCGCCGTCTTTTCCTCGGCGGCCTGACCGGCGCGCAACCGGCTCCACAGCGCCACCAGACGCGAGCGCGTTTCCGCCGCCTCGTCGAGCGCCGCGACCAGACGAGTGGCCTGCGGCTCGAGGCGCGCCATCTCGTCGAGCTGCGCCTTTTGCCGGCTGGCCTTGACGAAGTCCTCGGCCAACCGGCCACCCAGGTCAATTTCCAAGGCCGAAAAGGCGTCCTCGTTGACCTCGAGCAGCAATTGCTTGAGATCGTCCTGACGCAGGTGCGACAGCCGCAGCAGATTGCCGAATATCCGTCGGAAGCGGCGGTAATCGCCCTGCCCCTTGAGCGGCAGCAGCCCCAGGGCCACGCCCTTGTCGTCGGCGGCCCCGGTCAGCGCGGCGACCAGATTGCGGGGTTCGAGCACCGTGAAGCCACGCTCCGCCAAACCGGCGCGCACCTGATCCGGCGGCAGGGGCAGGCCGTCCTCGCCGACGAAATCCTCACGGCGGAAGCGGCCCTGAAAGGCGAAGCGTTCGAAGCCGAAGCGATGCGCCGGCCCCAATCCGCGCAGGCCGACCATGTGGAAGCCGCCCCGCGCGGTCAGGCATTCGAACAGGATGTAGGAAAACGGATCGTGAAAATAATAGCGATTGGTCTCGTCCTGCGACCGGCCACCGAACTCCATGTGCCGCGTCGAATCGACGTACAGGAACTGAAGCGCGTTGACCAAGGTGGTCTTGCCGACATTGTTGGGTCCGACCAGATGGATCGTGGTCGCCAGATCGATTTCGGCGAAATCGTATTTGCCGGCGTTCAACAAGATCAGGCGCGACGGGCCGGGAATCATGGCGACGCCTCCTCGACGTCCACCATCGCGTCGCGCAGCGCCTCCTGGCACAGCGCGACGAAGCGCAGCACGGGCAAGCAGAAGCGGAAGCGATCCGCGCCGACGGGGCGGGCGAAGCCCAGGCGGATCAGGCTCTGCACCACCGACTGGAGGTTTTCGACGGTCCTGATCTCGACCAGCGCCAGCCATTGACGGTGGCGCTCCTTGGCGAGATGGGGCAGGTCGGCGACGGCGAAGACGCCCTCCAGCAGCGCCGCCTCGGGGTCCTGATCGGCATCGCACAAATGGCGGATCAGCACCAGCATGAACACCGCCATTTTCGGCACCGCCGTCGAGGTGACGTCCTCGCGGGCGAGGAAGCAGAAGCCGGCCGGATCGTCGACCAGACGCAGGCCCATCGCCGCGAACAGGGCGCTCCATGCCTCCTTGTGGCCGCGCCAGGCATGCCACAGCGCCGCATCCTCGTTGTCGGACGACAGATGGCGGCCGCCGCGCAGGGCGTCGAAAATCTCCTGAAACCGCTCCATGCGGTCGAGCGGCAGCGAGGTCATGCCGCCACCTCGACGATCAGCGGCGCCGCTTCGAGCACGGACTCGCGATGCCGGTAGCGCCGTCGCGCGCCGGCCGGTCTCACGGTCAACCGCGGGTCGCCGCGCAATTCGCCAAACACCGCCAGCGTCAGGTCGAGCGGCGCCTCGGGCCAAGCGGCCAGCACCCAGTCCATCAGATCGGCGAGCGGCAGATCGGCCGCGAGACGCGCCCACACCCGCTCGGGCGACAGAACCAGGGGTGGGCGCCGCCATTCGGGCGGGGCGAGCGGCGGCGGCGGACTCGGCACATAGCCCAGGATGGCCACCAGCCGGCCGAGTTGATCGGCGTCGCTGGGCAATGGCTGGAAGGTCACCGATGCGATCGGCAGCCGCCGCTCCAGCCGCAGGGCGCCCACCCCGCTCCGCTCCAGCCGGTCGAGCAGCAGCACGGCCCCCCGCTCCACCTGATCGAGCCGGCGGAAGCGGTCGTAGAGCGGCAGGATTTCCCCATAGGCGTCGTCGAACAGCCGCGAGCCGTCTTTGCGCACCCGCGCCAGACGGGCCGCCGTGACGGTCAGCGCGGCATGCAGCCGCCCGTCCAGGCGGAACAATCCGGCCGCCTGCCGCAACTGCGCCTCCAGTCCGAGAAAGGCGGCATCGGCCTCGCCGTCCGGTTCGAGCAGGCGACGCAGCGGGATCAGATAGTGCCCCCACAGGTCGTTGATGCGCAGGAAGCGTTGGTGGGCGGTGCGCCGATGCCGATTGGCGCGCAGGTCGGCGGCGGTGGCGAGGAGCGCGCGATAGGTGGTCCAGGCGTGCGCCCGCAACTCCTCGAGGGCGCGGTCGAGACGCTCCATCTCCAGCGCCACCCGGTCACCGTCACCAGCCAGCGCGGCGGCGGCCAGACCGGAGCCCCGTTCGCGCAACTCGGCCAGATGGGCGCGCATCAGCTCCGGGGTCTCGAGATCGTGCTCGGCCAGCAGAAAGGACAGGAAGTCGCGGGCGGCGCGAGTCAGCTCGAGAACCAGGGTTTCACCCGGCCGCTCTTCGATCAGGCGGAACCGACGCAGCCGCTCGACCACCCCCGCCGGACCGGGCTCGGCGCCGCCATGACGCTGGGCCATCGCGAACAGCTCGGCCTCGCCCACTCCGCCGCGCGCCGCGAACAGCTCGCGCAACAGCCCATCCTGCGCGGCGCAGAAGGCGAACACCGTCTTGAGGGGCAGTTCCATGGGTCAGGGAACGCCGTCGAACGGACACGGGATCAGGCGGCCGAAGGGCATCAGGACGAAGCACGGCGGGCGGGTCATGGCGAAGGCTACCACCATCGATATGGGTTGCAAAGACGGCGCGGGGACGAGGCGCGCCTGGGTGTCGGGAGACATCCGAACGCTGACCGTCACCTTGGCGGCCGGCACGCGAGCGGGAACGGGCGAGGTCGGCGACGGGCCGGGCGTCTCGGCGGCGGCTTGGCCAAGGGCGCGGCGAAGGCGCTCGTCGTCGTCACCGTCGGGAGGCAGCACGGAAAGGCGGCGTGATTCAGCCATCGACTTTCTCCTTCCTGATCCAGTCCTTGCCATAGACGAGCCTGTAGAGGCCCAACAGTTCGGGGCGGGCCAGATCGAAGACCCCCTTCCCTTCCCCGATCGTCTTTCGATAGGCGCTTCGGTGACAGATCATGGTGCCGCCATCGGCCCAGGCGAACGCCTTGTAGGCGTCCTTGACCGCGTCGAACTCGTTGCGCTCGCTGGTCATGGTGCTGACCAGACAGGGAAAGACGATTGGCTTGAAGTCGTCGGTTCGGCTGCTGGCGACGTCGGTGTAAACCTTGTTGAGATCGCTGAGCGCCCAAATGTCGAACTGGGTCGGCGCCAGCGGAATGGCCATCGTGTCGGCCGCGAGCATGGCGAAGCGAAGGGCCGGATTGTCCTCGCCGCCGACGTCGATCAGCACGTCGTCATATTGCCCGGCGGTGCCGCGCAGATCCTTGATCAGCGCCCGGCCGAGTGGAACCGGGTCCTCGCCGGGCCGGATATCCAGAAAGCCGCTGATGCTGCGGATCGACGGCTCGACGCCCGCCCCGGAACGCGCCTGCGCGAAGCGGTGCGCCGAACGCTGCTTGTCCAGATCGTAGAGGCACACCGCAAGGCGAGTTCCGACCGGCCGGCGCGGGTCGAGCCGCTCGCCTTTTCCGAGCGTATGATCTCGCACCCCGCTCGGCGAAGTGCCTCCTCTTGGATCGCCACGTCCTGATCCAGCGTGGAGGCGCGGGCATAGCCATAGAACGCCATGAATTCGTCCCGTTTGCATCTAGACGACCAAACGGTAGCGTCTCGGCCGTACGAAATCCACCCAAATAAGACGCTGAGGGTCGTCTCACGTCATCGTATCGTATGGGTATACCCTACCGGGACGGTCGCGGCTTACCTAGGTTTTCTGTTCCGTTGCTAGTGCGCCGGGAGACCGGCAACGAGTTGATGGTGCAAGTCCATTACGGTGTTCTTGCTCAGCCCGAGTTCCCGTCCGATCAGCCGATAGCTCCGGCCCGCATCGACCAGCGCCAACACCTTGGACTGCGGATTCCGACACGATTTCACACCAAGCCGCATGACCATGACCACTTTGGCGTGTGCCCGAATTTACACCAGCTTGACGGACGCCATCTCAATTTTCGACCTCAGAAATGGCGGATTTCCGCCATTTCTTGCGCCCCTGCATGCCCAGTGACCGCGAACTCGGGTCAATCGGACTCACGGTTTCCTCTAATGATCATAAACGTTGTATTGCCACGTTCGAATGCCACATTTCCACGTTTGTTCCCTGATAGCTCATTACCTTCGAGCAGCCCTGACGCTCTATCGCTAACCCAAACACCAGA
>JADGAL010000249.1:0-503 GCA_015232025.1 Alphaproteobacteria bacterium | reverse complement strand
ATTATTTGTAATAAATGGAGAGCACTTCCCACGAACTGAAACACCAGAAAAGCCGTTGTCCACTATATCGTTGCGCGCTAGCGTCCCTTTGGCGTTGCCATCAAATACAACTCCGCCCTGGCGGTTCCCTATAATCCGATTTTCGATGAAATCTGGTGCCGAGTCGTCGCTGATATATACGCCAAATAAATCGCTGTCACGAATGGCATTTCCCTCGTATCTTCCTCGAGCGCCGTTAGTCACTACGATGCCACTTCTCTTGCTATTGAAGATATGGTTGCACTTTATATGTGGGTCTGCTGAGCCGGATACCAGCACAGAATGTCGCGACTGGCTTGAGATCATGCATTCATGAACATGGGGGCTGCCAGATGTGATACAAATTGCCATCGAAGGATTGCCTCCGATCTGAGTCACTGTTAGGTTCCGTAACATTCCACTCCCTCCGTCAAACGTAATGCAGTGGTCATCGTACGTTTCAATCCTAACGTTTTTTCGTTCAC